>DISF01000106.1:0-943 GCA_002421985.1 Roseovarius sp. UBA6217
CGTGGATCTTGTCGTCCACAAGGTGATGCAGTTTCAGCAGGTATTTGATGCCCACGGTGACGGGCCGCGAGAATTGCTCGCCCGAGCGCCCGTCAAAAAGCACCGACTGGCCGCTGGTGTCAAAGCCCGCGCGTTTGAGCGCGTCGTTCACATCCCCCTCCTTGGCACCGTCAAAGACCGGCGTGGCGATGGGAACGCCGTTGCAGGCATTGNNCGCGCACCGGGGTCAGATCGCCGGTGCGGCGATACTCCTTGAGCGCCTCGTCGATCTTGAGGCCCAGCGCCCGCGCGGCCCAGCCCATATGGGTTTCGAGAATCTGGCCAACGTTCATCCGGCTCGGCACGCCAAGCGGGTTGAGACAGATATCCACTGGCGTGCCATCGGCGAGGAACGGCATGTNNCCTTGACCATCTTCATCACGCCCGGCGGCAGGTCGTCGCCCCGGCGCACCTTCTCGACCTTGTCGTTGAAACGGGCCTCGATCACGCGCTTTTGCACCTCGAACTGCTCGTTCAGCGCCTCGACGATCTGCGCATCCGCCTCGTCCTTGAGGGCAAGCTGCCACCACTGGCCGCGGGTCAGCGTGGCCAGCAATTCCTCGGTGATCTCGGAATTGGCCTTGACGCCCCTGGGCCCCTTGACCGCCACCTTGCCGAGGATGAGCGTCTTGAGACGCGCATAGATATTGCGCTCGAGAATCGCCATTTCGTCGTCGCGGTCGCGCGCAAGGCGTTCGACCTCCTCGCGCTCGATCTGGAGCGCACGCTCGTCCTTTTCCACGCCGTGGCGGTTGAACACGCGCACCTCGACCACGGTGCCGAAATCGCCCGGCTTCACGCGCAAGCTCGTGTCACGCACATCGCTGGCCTTTTCGCCAAAGATCGCGCGCAAGAGCTTTTCCTCGGGCGTCATCGGGCTTTCGCCCTTGGGGGTGATCTTGCC
>DISF01000106.1:1050-77023 GCA_002421985.1 Roseovarius sp. UBA6217
TTGTAGCCGTTCCACGGCATGAACGCGACGATCACGTTCTTGCCGAGCGCCAGCTCACCCATATCGGTGCAGGGGCCATCGGCGATGACCTCGCCCTTCTGGACCATGTCGCCCACCTTGACCAGCGGACGCTGGTTGATGCAGCTGTTCTGGTTCGAGCGCTGGAACTTGCGCAGACGGTAGATATCAACGCCCGGATCGCCGATATCGAGATCCTCGGTGGCGCGCACAACGATGCGCTGCGCATCGACCTGGTCGATCACGCCCGCCCGCCGCGCCATGATCGCGGCACCCGAATCCTCGGCCACCTTGGCTTCCATGCCGGTGCCCACGAGCGGGGCCTCGGAACGCAGCGTCGGCACCGCCTGCCGCTGCATGTTGGAGCCCATGAGCGCGCGGTTGGCGTCGTCGTTTTCCAGGAACGGAATCAGCGCGGCGGCGACCGAGACAAGCTGCTTGGGGCTCACGTCGATCAGGTCCACGTTCTCGGCGGGGGCGAGCATGTATTCGCCCGATTGCCGCGTGTTGACCATCTCGTTGACAAAGCGACCGCTCTCGTCAAGCGTCGCGTTGGCCTGCGCCACGGTGTGGCGCATTTCCTCGGTGGCGGACATATAGACCACCTCATCGGTGACCCGCCCGTTCTCCACCTTGCGATAGGGCGTCTCGATAAAGCCATATTTGTTGACGCGCGCGAATGTCGCGAGGCTGTTGATAAGGCCGATATTGGGCCCTTCGGGTGTTTCGATCGGGCACATGCGGCCATAATGGGTGGGGTGCACGTCGCGCACCTCAAAGCCCGCCCGCTCGCGCGTGAGACCACCCGGCCCAAGCGCCGAGAGGCGGCGCTTGTGGGTCACTTCCGAGAGCGGGTTGGTCTGGTCCATGAACTGCGACAACTGCGAGGAACCGAAGAACTCGCGCACCGCCGCCGCCGCCGGTTTGGCGTTGATAAGGTCTTGCGGCATCACCGTGTCGATTTCCACCGACGACATCCGCTCCTTGATCGCGCGCTCCATCCGCAGAAGGCCGACGCGATACTGGTTCTCCATCAATTCGCCGACCGAGCGCACCCGGCGGTTGCCCAGGTGGTCGATATCGTCGATGTCACCCTTGCCGTCGCGCAATTCCACCAGCGCCTTGACGCAGGCCACGATATCGTCGCGGTCAAGCGTGCGCTGCGTATCGGGCTTGTCGAGGTTAAGGCGCATGTTCATCTTGACGCGGCCCACCGCCGACAGATCATAGCGATCGGCATCAAAAAACAGCGTCTCGAACAGCGCCGCCGAGGCCTCCTCGGTGGGCGGCTCGCCGGGGCGCATCACGCGGTAGATATCCATGAGCGCGCTTTCGCGGTTCATGTTCTTGTCGATCACCATCGTGTTGCGGATATAGGGGCCGACATTCACACCATCGATATCGAGAACCGGGATATCGGTGATCCCGGCATCGAGCAGGTCCTGAAGCGTGCCGCCGATGATCGTGCCGTCCTTGTCATATTCAAGCGTCAGCTCGTCGCCCGCTTCGACATAGATCGCGCCGGTTTCCTCGTCGATGATATCGCGCGCCACGAATTTCCCGACGATATGCTCGAACGGCACCAGAAGATCGCTCACGCGGTCCTCGTCGATGAGTTGCTTGACCGCGCGCGGCGTGACCTTCTTGCCTGCCTCGAACAGCACTTCGCCGGTCTTGGCGTCTATGATGTCATAGGTAGGGCGGGTGCCGCGGATGCGGTCGGGGAAGAACTTGGTGACCCAGCCCTGCTTTTTCTTCAGCTTGTAGCTGACCGTGTCGTAATAGGCATTCATGATGCCTTCCTGATCGAGGCCGATGGCGTATAGCAGCGTCGTCACCGGCAGCTTGCGGCGGCGGTCGATGCGGGCATAGACGTTGTCCTTGGCGTCAAACTCGAAATCGAGCCACGAGCCGCGATAGGGAATGATCCGGCAGGTAAAAAGCAGCTTGCCCGAGCTGTGCGTCTTGCCCTTGTCGTGGTCGAAAAACACGCCCGGAGAGCGGTGCATCTGGCTCACAACCACGCGCTCGGTGCCATTGACCACGAATGTGCCGTTATCGGTCATGAGCGGCATATCGCCCATGAACACGTCCTGCTCCTTGATATCCTTCACGGATTTTGCGCCGGTATCCTCGTCGACATCGAACACGATCAGCCGCAGCTTGACCTTGAGAGGTGCTGCATAGGTCATGTCGCGCTGCATGCACTCCTCGACATCGTATTTCGGCTTCTCCAACTCGTAGCTGACGAATTCGAGCACGCTTGTCTCGTTGAAGTCCTTGATCGGAAAGGCCGATTGAAAGACCCCCTTGAGCCCTTCACCATCCTGCGGCTCGGGCTGATCGCCGGAGTTCAGGAACAGGTCATACGAGGATTTCTGAACCTCGATGAGGTTCGGCATCTCCAGCACTTCGCGGATCTTGCCATAATACCTGCGCAAACGCTTCTGGCCAAGGTAGGTCTGTGCCATGTCGATCTCACCTTTTCATGTCTCACCGGCCTCATACGCTGTCGGGCACAGCGCTGCGGCCTTTCGAGAGGGCGGAGTGCGATCCATTCCCGGCCCCTGTCCCACCAGAGGCCTCCCGATCGCGCGAACCTCGCCTGAAAGAACCCCCGTCACGCGGAGCCTCTCTGAGACAGGTTTGGCCGGGCCCGGATATGCCGGACCCAGCCTTTTTCGTCATGCCGCCCGGCGGGCAGCGATCACTTGAGTTCGACCTCGGCGCCGGCTGCTTCCAGCTTGCCCTTGATCTCTTCGGCTTCCGCCTTGGAGACCTGCTCCTTGACGGCTTTGCCACCGGCCTCGACAAGATCCTTGGCTTCTTTCAGGCCAAGGCCCGTGATTGCGCGGACTTCCTTGATGACGTTGATCTTCGACGCACCGGCCGATTTCAGGATCACGTCGAATTCGGTCTGCTCTTCGGCAGCGGCACCACCGGCATCGCCGACCGGGCCCGCCATCATGACCGCGCCACCGGCTGCGGGCTCGATGCCATACTCATCCTTGAGGATGGTTTTCAGTTCCTGTGCTTCGAGAAGCGTCAGACCAACGATCTCTTCCGCGAGTTTTTTCAGATCAGCCATTGTTCAGCTCTTTCCGTATCTAGATGTGTTCCAACGTCGGGGCACGGCCCCACACGCATATGACAGTTTGCCTCAGGCCGCTTCGGCCCTCTCCTCGATTGTCGAAAGGATGCTCGCGATGTTCGAGGCAGGTGCGCCAATGGCCCCGGCGATATTCGAAGCAGGCGCGCCGATGCAGCCGACGATGGAAGCGATAAGCTCCTCGCGCGACGGCATTTTCGACACGGCTTCGACACCGGCCCGGTCCAGAGCCGTCTCACCCATTGCCCCGCCAAGAATTTCGAATTTCTTGTTGTCCTTGGCGAAATCCTCGGCCACCCTGGCTGCTGCCACGGGGTCTTCGGAATAGGTGAGCACGGTCATGCCCGCGAGGTAATCGGCAATGCTTGCGCACGGCTTGCCCTCGAGGGCGATCTTGGCGAGCCTGTTCTTGGCGACACGGACCGATGCCTCTGCCGCGCGGGCGCGGGCACGAAGATCCTGCATCTCGGCAACTGTCAGACCCGTGTAGTGGGCAACCACCACAACGCCAGAGCTTTCGAAGATCTGGCCGAGTTCCTCGACCACTTTCTCTTTCTGGGCTCTATCCACAGTTTCACTCCAATTTCGGGGGTTTCTCCCCGGCTCAGTTGTGCCACCCCTTGGCAGGGGCGGCGTTCGGGTCCAATGTCAGGGTCCCGAGGCCAAGATCACCCGAGAGCGGCCAGCGCCGCCGGAAATCTCATCTCGTTCCCCATCTCGGGAAGGAATTATTTACCGCGGTTGCGGCAAACCCTCCGTCTCGGACAGGACAGGGCCACGTGGCCCTGCCATCCGCCCCGGCCCTTGACGGACCGGGGCGAGATCTCATTCGGTGACGGCGCTGTTGACGTCCACCGACACGCCAGCGCCCATCGTGGACGACAGCGAGATTTTCTTGACATAGGTGCCCTTGGCCCCCGTGGGCCGCGCTTTCTGCACCGCAGAGACAAAGGCGCGCACGTTCTCGGCAAGCTTCGCGGCATCGAACGACGCCTTGCCGACACCGGCGTGAACAACGCCCGCCTTTTCGGCCTTGAACTGCACCTGGCCGCCCTTGGCGTCCTTGACCGCCTGCGCCACATCCATCGTCACCGTGCCGATCTTGGGGTTCGGCATCAGGTTGCGTGGGCCCAGCACCTTGCCAAGACGGCCCACCACGGGCATCATGTCGGGCGTGGCGATGCAGCGATCAAACTCGATCTTGCCGCTTTGCACGATCTCCATCAGATCCTCGGCACCGACGATGTCGGCACCTGCGGCCTGCGCCTCATCGGCCTTGGCACCGCGCGCGAACACCGCCACGCGCACCGTCTTGCCGGTGCCGTTGGGAAGGCCCACGACGCCGCGCACCATCTGGTCGGCATGGCGCGGATCCACACCGAGATTCATCGAGATCTCGACGGTCTCGTCGAACTTCGCGGTGGCATTCGCCTTGATGAGCGCGACCGCGTCCTCGACGCTGAGGTTTTCCTTGCCGGCGACTGCCTCGCGCAGCGCGCGGGTCCGTTTTCCAAGCTTTGCCATCACTTCACCTCGATGCCCATGGAGCGCGCGCTGCCAAGAATGATCTGCATGGCCGCCTCGACGGAATTGGCGTTGAGATCCTTCATCTTGGCCTCGGCGATCTCGCGCACCTGCTTGAGCGTCACGGTGCCTGCGGTGGCGCGGCCCGGTGTCTTGCCGCCGGATTTCAGCTTTGCCGCCTTCTTGAGATAATGCGACGCCGGCGGCGTCTTGATCTCCATGACGAACGACTTGTCCTGGTAATAGGAAATCACCGTCGGGCAAGGCGCGCCGGGCTCCATATCCGCCGTCTTGGCGTTGAACGCCTTGCAGNNATTCCATGATGTTGATGCCGCGCTGGCCCAGTGCGGGGCCGACGGGCGGGCTGGGATTGGCTTGCCCGGCTTTCACCTGAAGCTTGAGCGTCCCGATCAGTTTCTTGGCCATGCAGCCTCTCCTTTGCTTCCAACACCGTCGGGGCGCGCCCCTAAGGCTCTTTCGTCGTGTGGTCCGGTCCAGCGGCCGCGGCCGCCTCGCCTCCCACGGATCACGGGGATCAGGTCTGTTTCGTGACCTGCGTGAATTCAAGCTCGACCGGGGTTTCGCGGCCAAAGATCGACACCGACACCTTCAGGCGCTGGTGATCCTCGTCGACATATTCCACCATGCCGTCGAAACCCTCGAACGGGCCATCGTTGACCTTGACGCGCTCGCCGATCTCGAAATGGATGAGCGTGCGGGGGCTTTCCTCACCCTCTTGCACCCGGCCGAGGATCGCCTGCACCTCGGCATCGCGCATCGGCATCGGGCGGCCCTGCGGCCCGAGGAACCCGGTCACACGGTTGATCGAGTTGATGAGGTGATAGCCCTTGTCCGACATCTCCATATGCACCAGCACATAGCCCGGCATGAAGCGCCGCTCGGCGGTGACTTTCTTGCCGCGCCGGATCTCGATCACCTCTTCGGTGGGCACAAGAACCTCGTCGATCTCATCGCCAAGTCCCTGCTCTTCGACCGATGTCCTGATCTGCTCGGCGATCTTCTTCTCGAAATTCGAGAGAACGCTGACCGAGTACCACCGCTTTGCCATCGTCGATCCATGCCCTTGTCTTCGCCGGCCTTGGCCGTATTTCCTTGATCTTTCAAACGGCTACCGCCGCAACCCCGTCAAATGAAAAGCGGCGCGCAACACGAATCGCAGCGCGCCATCAACCGGAGTGTGGGTCGGACTATCGCCGTTTCGCCCTGACTTCAAGGGCTTTCTGCACCCTGCCCCGCGCCCGAGAGCCAGAGCCGCGAGAGCCAGCGCCCGTGGCGGTGCACCCCCAGACGCGGCCGCACCGGTGCAGGGCGCGCGCCCAGCTCCAGCCGCCAGCGCCGCGTGGCCGGAAACGTGAAGCCAAAGACACGCTCGGCGATCCGCTCGGGCACGATCCCGGCACTTGCCCAGCCGAAAAACGCAAGGCTCACCTGATCCACCAGTCCCGTCGGCGACAGGAGACAGATTTCAAGCGTTTCCTCGAACGGGCTGTCGTGATCTGCGAACAGAAGCCACTCCGTCCCGACCTCGAACACCGCCAGAACATGCCGTCCCGGCACCCACAGATCGGGGCCGGAAGGACCGCAGCGCACCCGCATGGCGGGCTCTTCGGACTGCTCGCGATGTTCCAGAACCTGCCAGGTCTGCCCGGTGCCCATCAGAAGAACAGACTCACGCCGAAGGCTGCGAGCGCGCCGCCGACAAAAGCCCCGATGCCGACACAGACCGGCGCGCCGGGGCCGCAGACAAGCCCCGCCGCCGCGCCGCCCGCGATGCCGCCGCCTATCACCGCGCCCTCTTCGACCGCCTGCGCGCCGGGATCGTCGGCGACAGCTATATTGTAGACGGATACTCCGATGCTCAGCACGATCAGTCCCCGGCCAAATCGCGACGCGCGCTGCATCATCGCATTGACCTGCGGGTTCGACCGACCGGAGGCGCGCACGACCTCGGCATAAACACGCTGCTGATCCGCCGCCGACAAGCGGTCAAACCGCGCTCCGGACCCGAAGAGCCGTTCGGTATAGCGGGCAAGAAGGGTTTGCCGGTTCAGACCCGACGCCTTCATCTGCTCTGCAAGCGCGCGCCCGACCGGCGAGGTCCGCCCGCGCAGCGCCTCGAGTGTCGCGTTGCGCAAAACCATCGCCTCGTCCGCCGCCTGCGACCAACTCAACTGACCGCTGCGCGCCGCCCGTTCCAATGCGCTTGCCGCCTCGGAAATCTGCCGCTGATAGAGCAGCCGCACCTGCGCGTCATTGGTGGCCATCGCCGCCGCGGCGGTGACATCGGCCCGCAGGACGTCAATGGCCCGGTCGAACACGCTGCGGTCATCCTGCCCCGAGCCCGTCCCGCCAGTGCCCGATCCGAATGTCCAGAATGTATCTGCCACTTGCCTCGCGCCCTCACATGCCGTCGCCCGCAGGTTGCGCCCGGAGAGCGTGCAAGGTCAACCGGCAAAAGAGGCTCGCCTCAGCCGAAGATACCCAGCACCGCCTGAAGCCCGCCCCGGATCGCCAAATCGACCAGTGCGAAGAAAATCGCCGTCAGCGTTGCGAGGATAAACACCATCACCGTTGTCAGAAGAACCTCGCGGCGGGTGGGCCACACAACCTTTCTGACCTCCGAGCGCACCTGCTGGATAAACTGGAACGGATTGGTTTGGGCCATCTGCGCGATCTTTCCTTCAACGTCTCGGGCGGACATACGCGGGCCACGCGGCGAATTCAAGGGCCACACGCCGCCTCAGCGCCGCCGGTCGCACAACCGCTCGAACGCAAGCCTATTCTGGCCCCCGCCACCCAGCCTTTTCGCCAGGGCACAAAATTCTGCACAGTCTCGAAACGGAGCGAGACAGTAGACAAAACTTCAAAAGTTCCCAATGACCGCTCCGTGCGCACGGCCGTCCTTGCTCCGCCATCGCAGCTAATATGATCAACGCCCTCCCAAATGGTAACTTCTTCTTCCTGACGGCAAGCTGGCGCAGGCAGACGGGCTTGCCATCCTGCCCGCCGACCCGGCGCAGTTCGACGCCAGTGACGAGGTTGAATTCCTGTTATTTTAAACTGGGAAATACGCGTCGTCCGCCGCCAGGACAAAGCGAGGGGCACAGTCAAGTCAACAGACGCGCCTGGCGGGGTGCCCCAGATGCGGAGACTATCAATCCTGCATACGGCGGAACACAAAGATGCGCGCGGGCGGCAGGTTGGCCCAGACCGTGCCGCGTTTCTCGGCGCGGATGCCCAGTTCGCGCTGCATCTCGGGTGCTATCGGGGCCTTGGGACTATAGGTGATTTGCGCGAAGAACCCGCCCGGTGCCATCACCTTGAAGGCGCGGCCCACCACTTCGCGCTGGATCTTCGGGCGCGCCAGAACCGGCACACCCGAGATGACCGCGCCGATTCCGCTCAGCCCGATCTCGGCAATCTCCTGTGCCGGGCGATTGAGCACGCGCACGCCCGGAAACCGCTCCGTCAGCGCCGCGCAGAAGCGCGTATTCGTCTCCAGCAGCGTCAACTGGTCCGGCCTGATCCCGCGTGCGAGGATCGCGCGGGTAAAGCTGCCAGTGCCCGGCCCGATCTCGACCACGGGGCCATCCACCCCCTCAAGCCCCTCGGTGATGCGCCGCGCCACGGCCTCGGACGAGGGCGCGACCGCCACGACCTCGCCGGGATGGCGCAGCATCTCGCCGATGAAAAGCCCGAAATCCTTTGCCATGCCGACATCCTGATCCATGTTCGAACCAGAGCTAGGGCGCAACTGTGACAGGCGCATAACCGGGCGCGCGGCGTTACCGAAATTTCACGAACCCGGCGGCTACTTGCGGAACTTGTCGAGGCTCACCACCTCGCCGGTATCGTGATGCGGCCCATCGGTGCCATCCACCGCGTCGGGGGCGGAGGTGTCGTCATCCCCGTCATCCCCGTCATCGCTGTCCTGCGTCTCGAAGCGCAGGCCGAATTCGACCGACGGATCGACAAAGGTGCGAATCGCCTCGTAGGGCACGTAAAGCCGCTCGGGCGCATCGCCGAAATTGAGCGTCACGCCAAACCCGTCGGGCCCGACATCCAGCGCCTCGAACCAGTGCTGGAGCACCACCGTCATCTCTGACGGGTAGCGCTCGCGCAGCCAACCCGCCAGCTCTGCATCGGGATGGGTGGTGTCGAAGGTGATGAAGAAGTGATGCGCGCCCGGAAGCCCGCTTTTGGCGACATCCGTCAGAACCTCCTGGATGAGGCCGCGCATGGCGCGATGCATCAGGGTGCCGTAATCAATCGAACGCGTCATTCTTTTCCCCGGGGTCAACTGGCAAGATGCAGCATAGGGGATTCGGACCGAAACAAAAGAGCCTGCGCGCGCCTCAGATCAAAACATGCACGAGACCCGCAAGCGCCGCCATCAGCATCAGAACCCGGACCATCGACAGCCGCAGCCCCAGCAACAGCCCCGCCGCCAGCGCCGTCATCCCCAGCCCGGCCCAGGACAGCGTGGACCAGACCGGCACCGGGCCAAGCGTGCCCGCGCGAACCTCGCCAAAGACGACATGCAGCGCGAACCACAGCGAAAGGTTGAGGATCACCCCCACCACCGCCGCCGAAATGCCCGCCAGCGCGCCCTTGAGGCGCGGCCGCGCGAGGATCGCCTCGACATAAGGCGCACCGGTGAAGATCCACAGGAAACACGGCACGAAGGTCACCCACAGGGCCATCGCGGCGGCCATGAGCGCCAGCCCCGCCCCGCCCGCGTGCCAACCCGCCAGAAGCGCCACGAACTCGGTCACGAGAATGAGCGGGCCGGGCGTGGTCTCGGCCAGTCCCAACGCGTCGATCATCTCGGCGGTGGTGATCCAGCCCTTCATGCTCACCACCGTGTCGGCCATATAGGCCAGCACGGCATAGGCCCCGCCAAAGGTGACCACCGCCAGTTTCGAGAAGAAGAGCGCCAGATCGGTCAGGAACGCGGCCCCCATGGCCCAGGCCGCCACGACGGGCGCGGCCCAGAGCGCGGCCCATATGGCGGCGGTGGCCAGCGTCGCGGCGGGGCGCACGACCCAGGCCTGCGCCACCGGGGGCACCGCCGCGCCCCGGCTCTGCCACCAGCCCCAGAGCGCCGCCGCGGCGATGATCGCCGGGAACGGCACCGAGAACGCGAACATCGCAACAAAGGCCAGCCCCGCCACCAGCCAATGCGCCCGCGTTGCGAGCGCCCGGCCCGCCAGCCGCAAGAGCGCCTGCACCACGATCGCCACCACCGCCGCCTTGACGCCGAGAAACGCCGCCTGCACCAGCGGCACACCGCCCCAGACGGCATAGCCATAGCCCAGCCCCAGGATCACCACCGCGCCGGGCAGCACGAACAAAAGCCCCGCGATCAGCCCCCCCGCCACGCCGCGCGCGCGCCAGCCTGCATAGGTGGCAAGCTGCATCGCCTCGGGCCCCGGCAAGAGCATACAGAACGACAGCGCGCCGAGAAACTGGCTCTCGGGCATCCAGCCGCGCCGCGTCACCAATTCATCATGCATCACCGATATCTGCGCCGCCGGCCCGCCAAAGCTCAGCAGGCCGATGCGCGCGAAACTGCGAAAGAGATCGGAAAGGGCGGGCGCGTCCATGCGGTGACGTTGGCGCACCCGGTGCATCGCGGCAAGCGACATTTGCATGAAGGTGCGGCTTGCGCCCCGCCTCTCCAACGCGCGCCGGCTGTGCTCGTCATCCTCGGGCTTGACCCGAGGATCTCCTGCGCCCCAGACCACGACCAGAGTCCGCGCTTTCGCGGGGATGACCGGGCGTGCCCGGCGGCCGCCTGCCTAAAGCCCCATCGCGCGGTAGCTGGCGGCGACGCGCGCGATCGACACCAGATAGGCAGCGGTGCGCAGGTCGGTCACATCCTCGCGCCCGTGCCAGATCTCGCGCATGGCCTGATAGGCGGTGCGCATCGTGTCATCGAGTCCCGAGCGCACCAGTTCCAGCTCGCCCGCGCCGCGCAGGTATTTGTCCTTGAATCCCGGCGACAATGTCCAGCCAAGCTCGCGATCCGCCGAAAGCCGCTCCAGCTCGTTCACGATGAGCTCGTGGCGCGCCTCTTCCTGCCGCCGCCCGATCCGGCCAAAGCGGATATGGCTGAGATTCTTGACCCATTCGAAATAGGACACCGTCACGCCGCCTGCGTTGGCATACATGTCGGGGATGATGACCGTGCCTTTCTGGCGCAGGATCTCGTCCGCACCCGCCGTGATCGGCCCGTTGGCGGCCTCGATGACAAGCGGCGCGGTGATCCGCGCGGCATTGTCGAGGTGGATAACCCCCTCCATCGCTGCCGGCACCAGGATGTCGCACTCATGCTCCAGCACCTTCGCGCCGTCGCGGACGAATTTGCCGTCCGGGTAGCCTTCGACGCCGCCATGGCGCGCGATCCAGTTGCGCACCGCCTCCACGTCCAGCCCGCTCTCGTCGATCAGCGCGCCGTCGCGCTCGATGATCCCGGTGATCTTGCAGCCGTCCTCTTCCGAAAGCAACCTGGCCGCGTGATAGCCCACATTGCCAAGGCCCTGCACGATCACCCGCTTGCCGTCGAGCGTGCCCGACAGGCCCGCCTTGGCGATATCCTCGGGGTGGCGAAAGAACTCCTGCAACGCGTATTGCACGCCGCGCCCGGTGGCCTCGGTCCGGCCCTGGATTCCGCCGCCATTCACGGGCTTGCCGGTGACGCAGGCGCGATAGTTGATGTCGGTGGTGGCCATGCGCTTGTATTGATCTGCGATCCAGGCCATTTCGCGCTCTCCGGTGCCCATGTCGGGGGCGGGCACGTTCTGCGCCGGGTGGATCAGGTCGCGCTTGATAAGCTCATAGGCAAAGCGGCGGGTGATCTGTTCAAGCTCGTGCTCTTCCCATTCACGCGGGTCGATGCGCAAGCCCCCCTTTGAGCCGCCGAACGGCACCTCGACCAGCGCGCATTTATAGGTCATCAGCGCCGCCAGCGCCTCGACTTCGTCCTGATTCACGCCCATGGCATAGCGGATGCCGCCCTTGACCGGCTCCATATGCTCGGAATGCACGCTGCGATAGCCGGTGAAGGTGTGGATCTGCCCGCGCAACCGCACCCCGAAACGCACCGTTTAGGTGGCATTGCACACGCGGATCTTTTCCTCGAGCCCCGGCGACAGATCCATAAGCGCGACCGCGCGGTTGAACATCAGATCGACGCTTTCGCGGAATGTCGGCTCTTGTCTGGCTGCCATCGGCCTGGCCCTCCCGTTGGCTTGCGGCGTCCCGCCGCCTTGGGCGTGATGGTTACGGGATCGGCCCGCGATGTCCAGCGCGAATCGGGGCGCAGGCACCGCTGCCGCGCCGCAGAGCAGCGCGGTTCAACGGGTTATTGTCGCCGCCGCGGGGACAATGCACATGTTTATTTTGTAATATCTTTCCAATTGGTTACCGCCTCCCCGGCACCGCGCTCCCGCCCTATTTTGGCCACATTTCCACGCGATCCGATTGTGCTGATGACCCGCCTTGTGTGCGGGGTTTGGCGTTCGGGAGTGAAAGGTGTTTGCCATAGGTAACAGTATCGCGCGACCGCCCCGGAAACCTGCGGGCGTCACGGCGTGGTTCTTCCTGCGCGATGAACGCGGCTCGGTCACGGCCTTCGCCTTTTTCGTGTTCATCATCATGCTCCTCGTGGGCGGCCTCGCGCTCGATACGATGCGCCACGAAATGGTGCGCGCCCGGATGCAGGCCACGCTCGACCGCGCCGTGCTGGCCGGGGCCAGATCAAGCGACGCCAGGGAGGCACGCGCCACTGTCGAGGATTATTTCGCCAAGGCCGATCTCGCTGAATATCTCGAGGCCGAGCAGGAGGGCGATATCGCCATCCACATCAATTCCGCGCGCGTCACGGCGCGCGCCTCTGGCACGATTGACACCGTCCTGATGAAACTCGCGGGCGTCGACACGCTCACCGCAGCCGGGGCCTCCACGGCCGAAGTGCGTGTGCCCAAGCTCGAAATCTCGCTTGTTCTCGATGTCTCCGGCTCGATGAGCGGTGCCAAACTCACCAGCCTGAAGACGGCGGCCAAGCAATTCGTATCGACCATCCTCGAAACATCGACACCGGGGAACGCGGTGATCTCGATCGTCCCGTTCAGCTGGTCGGTGACCCCGCCGCAAACCGTGTTTGAAACGCTGGCCGTGAATGTGACGCATAATTACTCCACCTGCCTGGAGTTCCGCGCCGCCGATTATCAGCACGCCACGCTGACCTCCGGCAACTCGGCATTCAGCAACGGCGTGCCGGTGGACCAGATGATCTACACCTCGGCCTACGGAAATTTCGACAACCTCGATGCAAGCTGGCGGTCGTGCTACACCGACACCTACATGGAAATCCTGCCCTACTCAATGAGCGAGAACGCCCTGCACACCAAGATCGACGCTCTCGAGGCCGACGGCAACACCAGCGGCGACGAGGGCATGAACTGGGGCGCGGCGCTGCTCGATCCAAGTTTCCGGCAGGTCTCGGCGCAACTGATCGCCAGACGCGAGATGGACGCCTCTCTGGCACATATACCCGCCAATTACAACGAGCCCGAAACGCTCAAGGTCGTGGTGATGATGGGCGACGGGGCCAATACCACCTCGTATGTCTTCGACAAGAGCAGCCCGAAATACCGCGGCAAGCATTCCGACCTGTTCGAGGTGAAATTCCGGGGTCTCGAGTTCAAATACGCCTATCACACCTTCTGGAACAATATCAGCGACGACGAGAGCCGTTGTGGCCGCTTGTTCTGGGCATGCGTCTACGAGGCCAGTGGCCCCGAGCAATCGGCCTACTACCTGCGCGACCCCAGGCGCGACCGGTATTGGAGCATCGACGACGGTAGCTGGATCACCGCCAATGCGTTTGGCAATCTCGAGAACACGCTCGACGGCTATGTCTCGACCGAACAATTGAGCTGGGACATGGCCTGGGGCCGGATGTCGCCGAGCTATTACCAGGATATTACCGGCGACTCGCGCCCCTGGAACGACTATGTCGGCTCGGAACAGGTGGACAGCCTTGAAAAGGATGCGCGGATGCACGCTGTCTGCGGCGCGACCAAGGGCAAGGGCGTGGTGGTCTATTCCATCGGCTTCGAGGTGCCCAATGGCGGGCGCGCCGAGCAGGTGCTGTCGGATTGCGCGAGTTCGACAAGCCATTACTACCGCGCCAACACCACCGATATCAGCTCGGTGTTCAGCTCCATCGCCGCCAATGTCCAGAACCTGAGGTTGACCCAATGACGGCGCGCATCATGAACCGCCTGCGCCGCCTGCATGGCGACCAAGGCGGCTCGGCCTCGGTCGAGTTCGTCATCCTCGTGCCGTTCCTCATCATGTTCATCGTCTTCGCGGTCGAGCTGGGGATGCTGTCGCTGCGCGCGGCGATGCTGGAACGCGGGCTGGATATCGCGGTGCGCGAGGTGAGGCTTGGCACCGGCACGGCCCCCTCGCACGACCAGATCAAGGATATCATCTGCGCCAACGCCTCGGTGATCGCCGATTGCGACACCAAGCTGCGGCTCGAGATGATCCCGGTCGACCTGCGCAATTTCATCGCCCTCGACGCCACGCCCGACTGCACGGATGCCTCCGAGCCGTCCAAACCCGTGCGCAATTTCATTCCCGGCGGGCAGAATCAGCTCATGCTGTTGCGGGTCTGCCTGAAATACAGCCCGCTTTTCCCCGAGGAAATGCTGGGCGCGGCATTGACAAAGGGGACGGATGGCGACGTTGCGCTCACCACCGTGTCGGCCTTTGTGCAGGAGCCCATCTGATGCAGTGGATGCAGAGGATCAAGAGGTTTGCCCGCCGGTTCCACCGCGAAGAGCGCGGTATCGTTGCCGTCGAGGCGGTGATTATCGCGCCGCTGCTTATCGTGGGGCTGTTTTTCTCCTACGAGGCCTATGGCCTCTTTCGCCAGCAAAGCCAGCGCGAGAAGGCAACCTATACCGTCGCCGATATCCTGTCGCGCGAAACCGCCGTGGTGACCGACACCTATATCGACAACATCAAGCGCGTGTTCGACATGATGGCCGGGACGGATGACGCGCAGTTGCGCATATCGGTGGTGCGCTATCACAAGAATGCCGGCGAGGGCATCGACNNCATCGACGAGTTCGACCTGCGCTGGTCCGAGGTGCGCGGCAGCGGCCCGCTCACCCCCCTGACCGACGCGCAGGTGCGCAAGGCCCATGATACCTTTCCGATCATGAAGGATGGCGAGGATCTGATCTATGTCGAAAGTCGAGGCAACTATACCTCGCCTGTAACCACCGGCTATTTCAATGAAAACCTGCTTGAGACGCGCATGTTCGTGATCCCGCGCTTCGTGCCGCAGGTCTGCTTTACCGGGATCTGCGTGCCGGGCACAAGCTAGGGCGTGCCATCCAACAATAGATTCCCGCGCGTCAAGATTGCCGAACCTTTGCTTCTTGAAGCAGGCGACGTCTTTTGCGTCGGTCGGGGGTATTATTCATCTGATTCCGAACACTCTTATGACCGTCATCAAGGCGGGCTTGCCCGCCGCCGCGCGCCCGACCGCCCGGATCGCGCACGCCGATGCACGCCTCGGGTATCGGCAAGGCGATCCTCGCCCCCCCTTTTCTCGGCCGTCTCATCGGCTATATAGAGGGGCCGGGGCGCGCAAAGCCCGCCATCGCAACAAACCCGCCACCCACGGCCAAGAGCATAAAGCATGTCCGCACACGTCCCGCTCACCACCATGACCGGCCCCGAGGACGATGACGCCGACAGCGCCATCGTCACCAAGACGCGCACCAGGACCAGGCGCCCGCCGCTCTACAAGGTGCTGTTGCTCAACGACGATTACACGCCGATGGAATTCGTCGTCGCGGTGCTGGAGCGGTTTTTCGGCATGTCGCACGCGCAGGCCTTCGAGATCATGCTTACCGTCCACAAGAAGGGTGTTGCCGTCGTCGGCGTGTTCAGCCACGAGATAGCCGAAACCAAGGTGGCGCAGGTGATGGATTTCGCCCGCCGCCACCAGCACCCGCTGCAATGCACGATGGAAAAGGAATAAGGTGGGCCTTGGCACGCGCCTGACGCTCGCGCTGGAAAGCGGGGCCATTGTCCTGCCCGAGGCGGGGCGCATCGCCGTGATCGGGCCGCGCGCGGGCGCGGACCTGTCGGCCCTGCCCACGGGCCGCGTGCAGGTCATCACCACGCTCAAGCCCGATCACGACCATTTCACCGCCGAGGGCCTTGATTGCGCCACCGCGCCCTCGGGGCGTTACGCCGCGGCGCTTGTCTGCGTGCCGCGCGCGCGCGCGCTGGCGCAGGCGATGATCGCCACGGCCACGGCCCATACCGACGGGCCGGTGATCGTGGATGGCGACAAGACCAGCGGTATCGAATCGATGCTGCGCGCCCTGCGCGCGCACACCCGCGCCACCCCCGGCGCGCCGCTCTCCAAGGCGCATGGCAAGATCTTTGCCCTCGCCCCCGGTGCCGATCTGAGCGATTGGCAACCCGCAAGCCCCCGCCAGATCGAGGGCGGATTCGTCACCGCGGCGGGCAGTTTTTCCGCCGACGGGATCGACCCCGGATCACGGCTTCTTGCCGACACCCTGCCGCCCAAACTCGGCGGTCATGTCATCGACATGGGCGGCGGCTGGGGCTATCTCTCGGCGCGCGCACTCGCGCGCGAGACAATCACCCGGCTTGATCTGATCGAGGCCGATGCCGATGCGCTTGCCTGCGCGCGGCGCAACATCACCGACAGCCGCGCCCGGTTTCACTGGGCCGATGTCACCCGCTGGCACCCCGCCACCGCCGCCGACACGGCCATCATGAATCCGCCCTTTCACACCGGGCGCGCTGCCGATCCCGGCCTTGGGCGGGCCTTTATCGCCGCTGCCGCCGGGATGCTGAAACCGGCGGGCGCGCTGTGGCTGGTGGCCAATCGCCACCTCGCCTACGAGGCCACGCTGGCGCTGCATTTCAAGCGCGTCGAAGAGGCGGCAGGCGATACCCGCTTCAAGATTCTTCATGCCAGCCATCCCTCTCGCCAGCGGCGCTGAAATCGCCTAACGTGGCCCGCGCGACGGAGCAACCAGAAGGCCACCCCCCATGTCTTTTTCCATCTCCGGCAAGACCGCCATTGTCACCGGTGCCGCCAACGGTATCGGCCTCGCCATCGGGCGCCACTTTGCCGACAAGGGTGCCAAGGTGATGTTTGCCGACCGCGACGAGGGCCGCCTCAAGGAGGAACTCGGCCCCCTTGCCGAAAGCGACAATATCCGCTTTTTCGCCGGTGACATGCGCCAGAAACTGGCGCAGGCCAACCTGCTTTCGGCCACGCTCGACGCGTTCGAGGAGGTGGATATCCTCGTCAATGCCTGTCGGCAGGTCACGACCTCGGATGCGCTCAACCCCGACGATGACGGGGTCGAGACGCTGTTGCAGCAAAACCTGATGACCTCCCTGCGCATGAGCCAGCTTGTCGCGCGGCGGATGATAAAGCAGGCAAAGGGCGGCAAGAAGGGCTCTGCCGGGGCCATCGTCAACCTCTCATCCATCGCCGCACGGCGCACCCGGCCCGATCTCATGGCCTATTCGATCTCGTCAGCCGCGCTCGACCAGATGACGCGCAGCCTTGCCGTGGCGCTCGCGCCGCACCAGATCCGCGTCAACGCCGTTGCCTTCGGCTCTGTGATGAGCGCCTCGCTCAAGGATACACTGCGCGACCATGGCGATTACCGCGAGGATATAGAGACTCACACGCCCCTTGGCCGCATCGCCTCGGCCACCGAATTGGCAGAGGCGGTGCAATATCTCGCATCGGACGGCGCGGGCTTCATGACCGGGCAGATCATGACGATGGATGGCGGGCGCACCCTGCTCGATCCGGTCAGCGCCCCCGCCCATTGAAAGACCACGCCATGACCGATGATTTCACCCCGCAGAAAGCCCGCGCAAGCGCCTGGTTCCGCGCCCTGCGCGACGAGATCACCGCCGCCTTCGAGGCGCTGGAGGACAGCCACGCCACCGGCCCGCTTGCCGACGCCCCCCCGGCCCGGTTTGACGTGCGCGAGACCCGGCGCGCAAGCGACGATGGCACGGATGCGGGCGGCGGCCTGATGAGCGTGATGCGCGGCGGTCGCGTGTTCGAGAAGGTGGGCGTCAACGTCTCGGAAGTCTACGGCCATCTCGGTGCGGCAGCCCAAAAGGCGATGGCCGCGCGCGGCGTGCCCGGCATGGAGGAAGATCCGCGTTTCTGGGCCAGCGGAATCAGCCTTGTGGCGCATATGCAGAACCCGCATTGCCCCGCCGTTCACATGAACACCCGCATGTTCTGGACGCCGCACACCTGGTGGTTCGGCGGCGGCTCGGATCTCAACCCCTGCATCGAATATGCCGAGGACACGGCGCATTTTCACGCCACGCAACAGGCCCATCTCGATCCTCACGGGGCCGATCTCTATCCCCGGCTCAAGGCCTGGGCGGACGAATATTTCTACATCCCCCACCGGGGCCGCGCGCGCGGGGTGGGTGGCATCTTCATGGATGATCGCAACAGCGGCGACTGGGAAGCGGATTTCGCGCTTACGCAGGATATCGGGCGCGCCTTCCTGCCCGCGTTCCTGCCCTTGGTCGAGCGCCGCCGCGTGCAGGAATTCACCGAGGCCGACCGCGACACCCAGCTTGTGCATCGTGGGCTTTATGCGGAATACAACCTCGTCTACGACCGTGGCACGAAATTCGGGCTTGCCACCGGCCATGACGCGAATGCCGTGCTGATGAGCCTGCCGCCGCTGGCGAAATGGGTCTGACCCCGGCGCGCGGGCCGTTTCTGGCCTGAAGCGGACGCTGCTAGCTGCCCGCGCGCGGACTAAAGACACACCTGCGCACCACGCCCATCGCCTTGGCAAAGCCGACATGGCGCAAAAGCGCCCAGATGCCGCCCGCATCGGGCATCAAGGGAGATCCGCGCAACCGCCTGGAGAAAACAGGCGCTCCCGGTCGCGATCACCACGGCCGCGGCAAGGCCAAGGGGAACCGCGCGTCACTCCCGCAGGATTTCGCGCAACCGGTCCTCTTCCTCGGCGCTGAGCCGCCGCGCTTCGGGCTCGGCGGCTGTTGAGCGGCGGCGCATGTAAAGCCCGCCAATCAGCAGCCCGGCACCAAACATCAACGGCCCGGCCAGCCACAAAAGCAGGTTGGCCCCCTCGGCGGTGGGGTTGAGCAGCACATATTCGCCGTAGCGGTCGACGATATAGGCCACCGTCTCCTCGTTGCTATCGCCCGCCACAAGCCGCTCACGCACCAGAAGGCGCAGATCGCGCGCCAGTTCGGCGTTGGAATCGTCGATATTCTCGTTGCGGCAGACAAGACAGCGCAGCCCCGCCGATATCTCGCGCGCCCGCGCCTCGAGCGCGGGATCGTCGAGGATTTCATCGGGTTGCACCGCCCAGAGCGGGGCCGCGACAACGCAAAGCGCGAGGATAAGCCGTTTCATTCCGCAGGCACCCCCTGCGGCACTTTGCGCGCGCCCGCCGCCACCCGGAACCGCCGGTCGCTCAGCGACAGGAACCCGCCCAGCGCCATCAGGATCGAGCCGCCCCAGATCCAGTTCGCCAGCGGCTTGTAATAGCTGCGCACAGCCCAGCCGCCGCCCTCCTGCGGATCGCCGATGGCCACGTAGATATCGCGCAGGAAGCCGTTATGCAGCGCGGCCTCGGTGGTGGGCATGGCGGCCACGGGATAGATGCGTTTTTCCGGGCGCATGGTGGCGATCTCGCGCCCGTCCCGGCCCAGCGTCAGCACCGCGACAGTGGCAAGGTAGTTCGGCCCCTGCTCCTGCCGCACCGCGTCAAGCCGCAGCGTATAGCCTGCAATCTCCGCCGTGTCGCCGGTCTGCATCACGCGGATATCCTCGGCCTGCCAGGCCATCATCGCCGCGATCCCGGCCATCGTCACGCCAAGCCCGGCATGGGCCACGGCCTTGCCCCAATCGGCGCGCGGCAGCCGCCACAGCCGCGCAAGCCGCCCCTGCCCGCGCCCGGTGCGCGACCACAGATCCACCGCCGCGCCAGAGACCAGCCATGCCGCAAGGAAAAGCCCCATCGGCCCCAGTGCCGAGCGCCCGCTCTGCACGGCCCAGGCAAGCGCCCCCACCGCCACCGCCAGCGCGAAGGCCGGGGCCAGTGCGCGCAGCGCGCGGCCCGGCTTGGCGCGCTTCCACGCCAGCATCGCGCCCACCGGCAAAACCAGGCCCAGTATCACCATGAACGGCGTGAAGGCCGCGTTGAAGAACGGCGCGCCGACCGACAGCTTGCGGTCGAATGCCATTTCCGCCACCAGCGGCCAGATCGTGCCGAAAAACACCACAAAGGCCGCAACCGCCAGCAGGATGTTGTTGAGCACCAGCACCGATTCGCGGCTCAGCACGCCGAACACGCCCTTGGCCTGCATCGCCCCCGCGCGCATCGCAAACAGCGTGAGCGCACCGATCATGAACGCTGCGGTGATCGCCAGAAGAAACACCCCGCGCTCGGGGTCGGTGGCAAAGGCGTGCACGCTTGTCAGCACGCCCGAGCGGGTGATGAACGCCCCGATCATCGAGAAGCCGAAGGCGATGATCGCCAGCAGGATCGTCCAGCTTTTGAGCGCCTCGCGCTTTTCCACCACGATGGCCGAATGCAAGAGCGCCGCCGAAATCAGCCACGGCATGAACGAGGCGTTTTCCACCGGATCCCAGAACCAGAACCCGCCCCAGCCAAGCTCGTAATAGGCCCACCACGAGCCAAGGCCGATGCCGATGGTCAGGAAAATCCACGCCGCCAGCGTCCACGGCCGCACCCAGCGGCCCCAGGCCGCGTCCACGCGCCCCTCGATCAGCGCGGCCACCGCAAAGGAAAAGGTCATCGAGAGGCCGACATAGCCGAGATAGAGAAACGGCGGGTGGAAGGCGAGGCCGGGATCTTGCAACAGCGGGTTGAGATCTTGCCCGTTGAAGGGCACCACATCCATGCGCAAAAACGGGTTGGAGGTGAACAGCACGAAGGCCAGAAACGCCACCCCGATCATCGCCTGCACGCTCAGCACGCGCGCCTTGAGGGTGGGGGGCAGGTTGTCGCCGAACCACGCCACCGCCGCGCCAAAGAGCGCCACGATCATCACCCAGAGCAACATGGAACCCTCGTGATTGCCCCAGACGCCGGTGATCTTGTAGAGCAGGGGCTTGTCGGTATGGCTGTTGAGCACCACCAGCCGCAGCGAGAAATCCGAGGTGACAAAGGCATATGTCAGCGCCGCAAAGGACGCCGCCACCAGCAGGAATTGCGCGGTGGCGGCAGGCTCTGCCACGGCCATCCAGCCCGGCCAGCGCCGATGCGCGCCGATGAGCGGGATCACGGCCTGAACAGAGGCCACGACAAGGGCGAGGACGAGGGCAAAGTGGCCGAGTTCTGTAATCATGCCGAGATTATAATCCCGGCGCGAGCCCCGTCCAATGGCAATCGTCAAGAAAGACGGATCACATTGTCGCGGCGGCCTTCATTCTTTGGCGCGCCAGGCGTCGAGCGCTGGATTTTCGCCATCCGAGACCGTAGCAACCGCCGCCCGCGTGGCGCGTGCATCGGGGCCGGGGTCGGCGGCACCGGGGCTGTCATGGCGCAGGGCGCGCAGGCTCTCTATCGTCTCCAGCACCTGCGGCGCGCGCGCCAGCGTCGTGGCCAGCGAACGCTGAAACTCCTGCCCCTTGGCCTGATGCCGCGCGCCGAAATAAAAACTCACGATCGCGCCCAACAGCCACCAGAGCGGCTCTGGCACCAGCGCCAGCCCCGCCATGCGCTCGCCGAACCACAAGGGATCGACCATCGCCGAAACAAACAGCCCCAGCGTGCCAAGCGCCATCGCCGGGCGTGGCACGCGGTTCAGCCCGTCGATGATCCGGTCGAACAGGCCCCGGTCGGTGGCGCGGAACTCCGCTGCCATCTGATCGAGCGCCGCGCGCTGCATCTCTGCCCCGCGCGCATCCGCGGCTTCGGCATTGACGCGAAACACCTCTGCCGTCTCGCGCACGACATTGCCGGTGCCGCCGAACAGCACCCGAAGAATATCGCCTACCATTGGGCCACCCTCTCGCTGAATTCCGCCTCACTCAGATGATAGCGCGGCGCGATGAACTCCTCTGCGCGCCGGATCCAGCCGCCCTTGCCCCCCGCCCGCGTCCGCGCGAATTTGCGGCTGGCGGGCCGGACATCGGCAAGCCGGAGGTAATAATTGCGCCGCGCGATCCCGTAGGCATCGGCGATGTGATCGGGCGCGGCCTCTGCCGCCGCCTGCGCCGCCGCCACCGTCTGCGGCCCGATCACCCCGTCCACATCGACCGCATGGCCCATCTCGCGCAGAAGCCGTTGCAGGATGCGCACCGCGTTCGCCCCGGCATTCACCTGCATGTCAAAGACGCTCGCGCGCAGCACCTCGGGCAGGCGGTCGATGCCAGGGCGGCGATAGTAATGCTCGATGAAGATATCGACGGCCTGCGCACGGCTCAGCGCGCGCACATCGTCCGCATCAATCACCCCGTCGCGATCAAGATCAAGGCCGAGACGGCGCATCGTGTGGATCGTGACCCCGAAATTCGTGGCCCCGCCCGGATCGTCCGGGTCGTTGACGAAACCGCCCTCGCGGGCGACGATTTCTTCGGCAATCTGCCTGACGCTCTTCATCCGGTTCCCCTCTTGCGCGGTTGACGCAGGCAGGATGGGGAACGGTGGTTAACGCGGGCTTGGGGCGGCGTGCGGTGGTCGGGGGCGCTCAGCTATCGTTTGGCTCGACATAGACGCCCTGTTCCTTGAGCGCGTCCACGACCTCCCTGGGCATGTATTCCTCGTCATGCTTGGCCAGGATTTCGGAGGCCACGAACACCCCGTCGCGCAGCGAGCCGGTGCCGACCATGCCCTGATTCTCGGCAAAGAGATCGGGCAGGATGCCGGTAAAGGTGACCGGCACCGAGGCCCCGCCATCGGTGACGCTGAAACGCACGGTCTCGCCCTCGCCCCGGCGAATGCTGCCCTCTTCGACCAGCCCGCCGATCCGGAAAACTTCCGTGGGTGCGGGCGGCTCGGCCACGATCTGGCTGGGCGAGCGGAAGAAATTGATCCCGTCGCGCATTCCGTAACCAATGAGCGCGGTCGCCGCGATCAGAGCGATGACCGTGATGGCGACAACGTGAACGCGGCGTTTTTTCTTGAGGGTTTTCATGGGCTCCACCCGCAATCAGGGAAAGACCGGGGCCAGCATCAGGCCGCTTGTCTCCGTCAGAGATAACATCAGGTTGGCGTTTTGCAATGCCTGCCCGCTGCTACCTTTTGTCAGGTTGTCGAGCGCCGCGATGACGATGACGCGCCCCGCGCGCCGGTCCGCCACCACGCCGATATGGCAGAAATTGCTGCCGCGAATATGGCGCGTGCTCGGGGTCTCACCCATGGGCAAGGTAATGAGGAACGGCTCGTCGGCATAGGCAGCCGCCAGCGTCTCGTGAACCTCCTGCGCCTCGCCGCGCAGATAGGCGGTGGCAAGGATGCCGCGATTGGCCGGAATGAGATGGGGCGTGAACTGAATCTCCACCGGGCGACCGGCGACGCGCGAGAATTCCTGATCGAATTCCCCCAGATGGCGATGCGTGCCGCCCACGGAATAGGCGTGATAGCCCTCGGACAATTCGGCATGGAGCAGGTTTTCCTTGAGGCTGCGCCCCGCCCCCGACACGCCGCATTTCAGATCGAGGATGATCTCGTCCAGATCAATCACCCCCGCCGCGATCAGCGGCCGCAGGATATATTGCCCCGTGGCCGCGTTGCACCCCGTCCCCGCCACCAGCCGCGCGGCGGCGATCTCGTCGCGGTAGAACTCGGTCAGGCCGTAAACGGCCTCGCCCTGCAATTCCGGGGCGGCATGGGGGGTGCCATACCATTTCTCATAGGCCGCCGGATCGCGCAGCCGGAAATCGGCCGACAGGTCCACAATGCGCAAATCGCGCGGCAGGCTTGCGATCACCTCCTGGCTGGTCTTGTGCGGCAGGGCGCAAAAACACAGGTCGATGCCGGTGAAATCAATCTCCTCGATCTTCACAAGATCGGGCAGGTCGAGATGGCGCAGATGCGGAAACACCTCCCCCATGCTTTGCCCCGCCCTGGAATTGGCAGCAAGCGCGGCAATCTCCATCGACGGATGGGTGGCGATCAGGCGGACAAGCTCGGCCCCGGTATAGCCCGAGGCCCCGAGAATGGCAATTTTATGGGTCATTTTGTCCTCGCAGAGGATGGTTTGTCAGGGTCAGGCGGGCCGGAATGTGATCTGTCGTCGCAGAAATTGCGTCGCGCGGGATGACACGCGCTTGGGATCGCCCGTGGTGAGAAACATCGACTCAGTGCCCGCGCCCACCTTTTCGGGGCGACGGGCGAGGTAATCGGCAAGGCTCGCCGCCACGAGGGTGGGTTGCGAATAAACCGTCACCCCGGGGCCGAGCGCGTCGCGAAACACATCTTCCACAAGCGGATAATGGGTGCAGCCCAGCACCGCCGCGTCGGGGTGCGGCATCTTGCGTTTGAGCGCATCGACATGGCTACGCACCAGCGCCTCGGCGAGGATCATGTCGCCCTCCTCGATCGCATCAACGACGCCACCGCAGGCCTGCGCCTCGACATCGACGCCGATGGCGCGAAAGGCCAACTCGCGCTGAAACGCGCGGCTTGCCACCGTGGCGGGGGTGGCGAAAAGCGCCACGTTCTTCACCGCCACTTCGCGCGGGGGGGAATTGTCGCCCCATTGCCGCTCGGTCAGGGCCTCGATCAGCGGCACAAACACGCCCAGCACGCGCTTGCCCTCGGGCACCCAGGCCTCCTGCATCCGGCGCAGGGCGGCGGCGCTTGCGGTGTTGCAGGCGAGGATCACCAGATCGCAGCCCGCCTCAAACAGGCGCGATACCGAGGCCGTGGTAAGATCATAAATATCATCCGCATCGCGCACCCCGTAAGGCGCGTGCGCATTGTCGCCAAGATAGACAAACGGCACCTCGGGCAGGCGTTTGCTCACCGCATCCCAGACCGTCAGGCCACCCAGCCCGCTATCGAAAATCCCAACCGCCATGAGGCCACCCGTGCGAAATCAGTCGAATTCGAACCCGATCTCGGAGGCCGCGACCGGATTTGGCGACAACTGATACGTCCTTTGCCGCAGGAAGGCCATGAGGGATTTCGTATCACTGGTGAACCGACCCAGATCGGCGCGCGGGATCGGCGCGCCGATGGTCACACGCACGGGCGTATCCAGCCGCTTGCGGAATTCCTTGAGCAAAAGCCCCATCCGCAACTCCACTTGCAGGTGGCTGGCAAGCTGAAAGAGGCGGCTTGTGTGCCCGTCGAAATAGACCGGCAGGATCACCCGTTCCAGATCGGGGGCGCGGCGGAATATCTGATGCGCGAGGATGCGGAAATCGCCGCGCGTGCGGCCGAAGATGTGCCCCATCATCAGCCCGTCGAGAATGCCGTCGTGTCCGGCACCTGACAGATGTTGCCCAACGATGATCCGGCCTGCCGTGCGGTGCGGCAGGCGTCGTGACTGGCCTGTTGCTGACGTTGAAGTATTCCCCCGCGCGGAATCAAGGCGCGCTTGCGCGCCGCCGCGCAGCGCATCATATCGAATGACCGCTACAGGCCATGAGCGTTCCCCTGCGCCACCTCGTGCTCATAGCCCGCCGCGCGCTTGATAAGGCCGATGCCGCCCGTGAGGGCCTCCATCGTGCTGGTCTGCCCGCCCTTGGTCTGGGCAGACCAGCAATAGCTGATGTCGCGGGCGATGTGGCGATCCTGGCGCATATGGCTCTCTGACTGAGTCGCGCGCGTGCTGCGGTTATGCGACGGTCATGACCGGATCGCTCAACGGTTTGATGGCGCTCACTCAGCCGCCCGCGCCATATCGCCGCCGCCCGAGCGGATCACCGCCAGCAACTCCTCGCGCCGCTTTTCCGCCTTGGCGGCATTGGCCTGCTTGACCGGGCCAAAGCCGCGGATGGACAGCGGCAGCAGCGCCAGCGCAATCACCGCATCGCGCGTCTGCGGCGTGAGTTTGGCCAGCACCTCGGCCATATCGGCCTCGTATTGGGCGATGAGCGCGCGCTCCATCCGCCGCTCTTCGGTCCGTCCGAACGGATCGAGCACCGTGCCGCGCAACCCCTTGAGCCGCGCCAGAAGCCGGAAGCCACGCAACATGCCGGGGCCGAATTCGCGCTTTTGCGGGCGGCCATCGGGGCCGGTTTTCGACAGGATCGGCGGGGCGAGGTGGAATTTCATCCTGAAATCGCCACCGAACTCGGCGCGCGCCTTCGCTTCCGTCTCCAGATGCAGCCGCGCCACCTCGTATTCATCCTTGTAGGCCAGAAGCTTGTGATAGCCCTGCGCCACGGCCTCCTTGACGCCCTCATCGCTCACGCTGTCCACCAGCTTGCGATAGCGTTTCGCCAGCCGCTTGCCCTGATATTTCACAAGGTGACCCGAGCGATAGGCGATCCGTTCTTCCAGCGTTTTCGGCTTCTCCACCAAATTGGGCGTTACCAGCCGCGCCGCGGCCTGCGGGTCATGCGCCGCCCAGCGCCCCACCTCGAAGGCGCGCAGATTCGTCTCCACCGCCGCGCCGTTGAGGCGGATGGCCTGCGCGATCGCCTCATGGCTCAGGGGCACAAGGCCCCGCTGCCAGGCCGCACCAAAGACCATCATATTGGAATAGATCGAATCGCCCATCGCCACGCGCGCCAGCTCTGATGCGTCGAAAAGCTGCACATCCTCGCGCAACCGCGCCTGAAGCGCCAGCGTCAGACGCTCGGCGGGCAGGCGGAAGTCGGTATTGCGGGTGAACTCGCCGGTGATGATCTCGTGGCTGTTGACCACCGCCCCGGTGCGCCCCGCCCGCGTCAGGCCCAGCGTCTTGGCACCCGCGCTCACCACCAGATCGCCGCCGATGAGCGCATCGGCCTCGCCGGTGGCCACGCGGATCGCGCTGATTTCCTCGGGGCTGTTGGCGATGCGGCAATGGATATGCACCGCGCCTCCCTTTTGCGCGAGCCCGGCCATTTCCATCATGCCGGCCCCCTTGCCATCAAGCTGCGCCGCCTGTGCAAGAATCGCGCCGATGGTCACAACCCCGGTGCCGCCCACACCGGTGATGACCACGTTATGCGTGCCCTTGATTTCGGGCAAGGTCGGCGCGGGCAGATCGGGCAACGCCAGATCGGCGCTCGCCTCCTTGCGGATTTTCGCGCCCTCCAGCGTCACGAAAGAGGGGCAAAACCCCTTGAGGCAGGAGAAATCCTTGTTGCAGCTTGACTGATCAATGGCGCGCTTGCGCCCCAGTTCCGTCTCTACCGGCACGATCGAGACGCAATTGGATTGCACCCCGCAATCGCCGCATCCCTCGCAGACATCGGTGTTGATGAACACGCGACGATCCGGGTCGGGGAATTTGCCGCGCTTGCGGCGGCGGCGCTTTTCGGCGGCGCAGGTCTGGATATAGAGGATGACGCTCACGCCCTCGATCTGCGCGCAGCGCTCCTGCACGCGGGGCAGGTCGGCGCGCTCGGAAAACTCCAGACCGGCGGGGAAGCCCTCGCGCGCCACCTCTTCCTTCTCGTCATGGACCACAAAGATATGTTGCACCCCCATCGCGCGCAATTCCTGCGCGATGCGCTGCGGGCTGAGGCCGCCCTCATTGGGCTGACCGCCGGTCATGGCCACGGCGTCGTTATAGAGGATCTTGTAGGTTATCGTGGCTTTCGCCGCCAATGCGGCACGAATGGCAAGGATGCCCGAGTGATTATAGGTGCCGTCACCAAGGTTCTGGAACACATGCTTGCGCTTTGAGAACGGTGCCTCGCCGATCCAGTTCGCGCCCTCGCCGCCCATATGGGTGTAGCCAGAGGTCTCGCGGTCCATCCACAGCGCCATGATATGACAGCCGATCCCGGCATAGGCGCGGCTGCCCTCGGGCAGCTTGGTCGAGGTGTTGTGCGGACAGCCAGAGCAGAAATAGGGCAGTCGCGCGGCGATCTCCTCGGCATTGTCGGCCTTCTTGGCCTCGTTGATCTCGGCCAGCCCGGCCTTGATCCGGTCGGTGCCGCGCCCCTCCTCGATCAGGATTTCGCCCAGCTTTTCCGCGATCCACACCGGATCGAGCGCATAGCGCGTCGGGAAAAGCTCTTCGCGGTGCATCCCCCCTGCCCCGCCTTTGTACCAGCCATAGACGCGGCGGCCGCGGCGGTCGTCGAAAATCGCCTCCTTGATCTGCACCTCGATCAGCTTGCGCTTTTCCTCGACCACCACGATCAGCTCCAGCCCCTCGGCCCAGTCGTGAAAGCCCTTCATATCCATCGGGAAGGTCTGGCCCACCTTGTAGGTGGTGATCCCAAGCCGCGCGCACTCGGCCTCGTCAATCCCCAGAAGCGAGAGCGCATGAACCAGATCCAGCCAGTTCTTGCCCGCCGCCACGAACCCGATCTTGGCGCCTGCCTTGCCATGCATCCGCTTGTCCATGCGGTTGGCATGGCTGAACGCCTCGGCCGCAAAGCGCTTGTGGTCGATCATCCGCTCCTCTTGCGCGATCCAGTGATCGTTCAGACGGATATTGAGGCCCCCCTCGGGCATCGCGAACTCGGGCAGCACGAAGTGCGTCCGGTCGGGGCGGCCATCGACGACGCTTGTCACCTCCACCGTGTCCTTCATCGTCTTGAGTCCCACCCAGACCCCCGCGAAGCGCGACAGCGCAAAGCCGTAAAGCCCGAAGTCAAGGATTTCCTGAACGCCCGCGGGCGACAGCACCGGCATATAGGCATCCACCAGCGCCCAGTCGGATTGGTGACACACGGTCGAGGATTCCCCGGTGTGGTCATCGCCCATCGCCATGAGCACCCCCCCGTAGGGCGAGGTGCCCGCCATATTGGCGTGGCGCATCACGTCGCCAGAGCGGTCCACCCCCGGCCCCTTGCCATACCACAGGCCGAAAACGCCGTCATGCGTCCCCTCGCCGCGCAATTCCGCCTGCTGCGTGCCCCAAAGCGCGGTGGCGGCCAGATCCTCGTTCAGACCTTCCTGAAAGCGGATGTCATTGGCGGTCAGCACCTTTTCGGCGCGCCGCATCTGCAAATCCACCGCCCCCAGAGGCGAGCCCCGATAGCCCGTAACATAGCCTGCGGTATTGAGCCCCGCCGCACGGTCGCGCGCCTTCTGCATCAGCATCAGGCGCACCAGCGCCTGCGTGCCATTCAACAGGACAGGCGATTTCTCCAGATCGAAGCGGTCGTTGAGCGAAACCTTCTGCGTGGTCATGTCGTGCCTCCCTTTCTGAGAGCCGTGCCTCAGTATACACCAATAATAGGTCATAATTTGTGACCCATAAAGCAGAATTTTGAAAAAAGATCGTGCTCTTGCTATCGCCGCGACACGATTTTCTGCTATTGCGTCAAAGGCACTGATGCTTTTCGAAAGACATGCGTATGGACTGGGACAAGCTCAGAATATTTCACGCGGTGGCCGATGCGGGTAGTCTCACCCATGCCGGAGACCTGCTTCACCTGTCGCAATCGGCCGTGTCGCGGCAGGTGCGTGCGCTTGAGGAAACACTCAACGCGACGCTGTTTCACCGCCATGCGCGGGGGCTGATTCTCACCGAGCAGGGCGAATTGCTGTTCGATGCCACCCGCGCCATGATGAAGCGCCTTGACGCCGCCACCGCGCGCATCCGCGACAGCGAGGAAGAGGTGTTCGGCGAATTGCGCGTCACCACCACCACCGGTTTCGGCACGCTCTGGCTTGCCCCTCGCCTGACCAGGCTCTATGCGAAATACCCCGATCTCAAGATCGACCTGATGCTCGAGGAACGCGTGCTCGACCTGCCGATGCGCGAGGCCGATGTGGCCATCCGCATGAAAGAGCCGTCACAGGCCGACCTGATCCGCAAGCGGCTGATGACGGTGCATATGTGTCTCTTTGCCACAGAATCCTATATCGCAACCCATGGCGCGCCGGTCACACAAGAGAGCCTTTCCGGCCACCGCCTGATCTGCCAGAGCCCGCGATCGGCGCAGGCCGGGGCTGCGGCAACCCTTGTCAACGAATTGATGACCAACGATATTTCTTCTCTGCTCACGGTCAACAACTATTTCGGCGTGCTTCAGGGCGTGCTCCACGATCTTGGCATCGGGGTGCTGCCCGATTACCTTGCCCACGACTTTCCCCAATTGGTGCACGTCCTGCCCGATGTCACCTCGACCGCGGTGCCGGTGTTTCTCGCCTATCCCGAAGAGCTGCGCCAATCCAAGAGGGTCTCGGCCTTCCGCGATTTCATCCACGAGGAAATCATCGCCTACCGCCGCACGCTGCGCGACTGAGGCACGACAGGCGGGACCACCGCGCCGCTGCCCACAAACCGCGCAGTCTGCGAACCAGTCATGCGCCCCGGTCATACCGGCCATGCTGCACCTGCGGCATTATTCATCTTGATCGGTCGGGGTGACGCCATTATCTGCAATTTGTGAATGAGACGGGCGCGAGCCTGTTACTTTCATACCTCCCTGTTGGACTTTGGCCGAGCTTAGCGCTCGGCCTTTTTTTATGCTGCACGGTTTTCGCGCAGCGCTGCCCCGGCAGGTATCAGCCCCACCACGGCCCGTGATGCAGCCCGTCCTGCCCCAGCCGCTCGAATCCGTGACGCCCAAACCGGTCGCGCTGTGCCTGGATGAGGCCGGCCGTGCCATGCCCGTGCCGCATCGTGTCATACCACGCCAGCGCAGCCGAGAGCGCGGGCACCGGGTGGCCGCCATGCGCCGCCTCGGCCACCACCTGCCGCAACGCGGGAATATGCAGCACCAACCGTTCGGCATAGCCCGGCGACAGGATCAGTTCCCCCTCCGGCACGCCCGCGTCAAAGGCCCCGGCAATATCGTCGAGCAGGTCGGTGCGGATGATGCAGCCCGCCCGCCATATCCGCGCGATCAGGCCCGGCTCCAGCGCCCAGCCATACTCCTCTGACGCCGCCGAAAGCACCCGGAACCCCTGCGCATAGGCCAGAAGGCGCGCCGCCATGAACGCCTCGGCCAGCACCTCGGGCGTCGCGGCGATCGCTCCCACCGCCCCGCCAAGCCGCGCCTCGGCCGCCTGCCGCACGTCCTTTTCCGAGGACCAGCTTCGCGCGCCCACGGCGGCCTCGATCACGCTCGCCGACTGGCCCAGCCGCAGCGCCTCTATCACCGTCCAGCGCCCGGTGCCCTTCTGCCCGGCGGCATCCTTGATGACATCGACCACCGGATGCCCGGTCTCGGGGTCGGTCGCGGCCAGCACCTCGGCCGTGATCTCCACCAGAAAGGATCGCAGCGGCCCCCCGTTCCACGCCGCCAGAATCGCCGCGATTTCGGGCGGCGACAGCGCGGCACCGTTGCGCAAAAGGCCATAGATCTCGGCGATGATCTGCATGTCGGCATACTCGATGCCGTTATGCACCGTCTTGACGAAATGCCCCGCCCCGTCGGGGCCAAGATGCGCCACGCAGGGCGCGCCCTCGTGGCGCGCGGCGATGGCGGTGAGGATCGGGCGCACCTGCTGCCAGGCCTCGGCGCTGCCACCCATCATCATCGAAGGGCCATGCCGCGCGCCCTCTTCTCCCCCCGAAACCCCCAGCCCGACGAAATGCAGATCGCGCGCGCCAAGCGCCGCGGCCCGGCGGCGCGTGTCATGAAAATCGGCATTGCCGCCGTCGATCACGATATCACCGGGTGCCAGCAGCGGCGTGATCGCCCCGAGCATCGCATCCATCGGCGGGCCGGAGGGGATCATGAACAGGATGGTTCGGGGAAGCGCCAGCGCCGCCACGAAATCCTCAAGGCTTTCATGAGGATGCAGCCGCGCCGCCAGCCTCCCGGCCTCGGCGATGAAGGGCGCGATCCAGTCGGCCTCGCGGTTCGCGACAGCCACGTCGATGCCATGTTCAGCCATGTTCAGCGCCAGCGCGCTGCCCATCGTGCCCAGCCCGTAAATGCCGATCCGCGCCTTGCCCATCCGCCCTCCGCTAACGCTAACGGTATTGGGTCACGCTAGGCGGCGGCGGGTGTGAATGCAAGCAGCACCCCGTCCCGGAGCACCGTCATCCTCCGGCTTGACCGCAGGATCTCCCTCAGCCCCTCAGACCCCGAGACAATGCCGCATGATCGCCTTTTGCGCGTGCAGGCGGTTCTCGGCCTCGTCGAAAATGACCGATTGCGGGCCGTCCATCACCTCCGATGTCACCTCCTCGCCACGATGCGCGGGCAGGCAGTGCATGAACAGCGCGTCGGGCTTGGCCTGCGCCATGAGATCGGCATTCACCTGATAGGGGCGCAGCATGTTGTGGCGGCGCTCCTTGGTGGATTGGCTGTCATGCATCGACACCCAGGTATCGGTGACGACCAGATCGGCCCCCTCCACGGCCTTCATGGGGTCGCGCTCGATGGTGATCGTGCGCCCCGCCTTGCGCGCCAGCCCGATGAATTCCGGCTCGGGATCAAGCTGCATCGGCCCGGTGAAGGTCAGATCGAACCCGAATTGCGCGGCGGCGTGCAGGAACGAGGCGCAGACATTGTTGCCATCGCCCGACCACACGACCTTTCTGCCCGCAATGGGCCCGCGATGCTCCTCGAAGGTAAGGATATCGGCCATGATCTGGCAGGGATGGGTGCGGTCGGTCAGCCCGTTGATGACCGGCACATCGGCGTGTTCGGCCATTTCCAGCAGCACCGATTCGTCAAAGGTGCGGATCATGATGAGATCGACATAGCGGCTCATCACGCGGGCGGTATCGGCGATGGTCTCGCCATGGCCAAGCTGCATGTCGGCCCCCGACAGAACCAGCGTCTGCCCGCCCATCTGCCGCACGCCCACGTCAAACGAGACACGGGTGCGCGTCGAGGGCTTCTCGAAGATGAGCGCGACCATGCGCCCGGCAAGCGGCTGCTCGTCATCGGGCGCGCCACGCGGGCGGCCCTCGCGCGCGTCCTTCATGGCGCGGGCCTGGTCGATGATCGTGCGCAACTCGGCGGGGTCGGTTTTGTGGATATCGAGGAAATGGGTCATGTCGTGTTTCGCTTTTGCAATCGTGGTCTTCGCGGGGGCCAGCCCCCGCACCCCCGGGATATTTCGGGCCAGAAGAAGATCAGGCGGTTTCCAGGGCTTTTGCGGCGGCATCGAGACGGCTGACCCCCTCGGCGATTTCATCGTCGGTGATGGTCAGCGGCGGCAGCAGGCGGATCACGTTGTCGGCAGCGGGCACGGTGGCCACAAGCGCGTCATAGCCCGCCCTGACCACATCCGTATTGGCCACCTTGCAGGTGAGGCCCAGCATCAGGCCCAGCCCCCGCACCCCGGTAAACACATCCGGGTGCGCGGCCACCAGCCCTTCAAGGCGCTGCCGCAGCAACCCCGCCTTGCGGTTCACCTCGGCCAGAAATTCCGGCTTGGCGACATGCGCCATCACCGCGCAGCCCACCGCGCAACCCAGCGGGTTGCCGCCATAGGTGGAGCCATGCGTGCCCGCGCCCATGGCGCTCGCGGCGTGCTCGGTCGCCAGCACCGCGCCGAGCGGAAAACCGCCGCCGATGCCCTTGGCGACCATCATGATATCGGGGGTGACGCCTGCCCATTCATGGGCGAAGAGCCGCCCCGTGCGGCCCATGCCGCATTGCACCTCGTCAAGGATGAGCAGGATACCGTGTTCGTCGCAAAGCGCGCGCAGCCCCTTGAGGCATTGATCAGGAAGCGGGCGGATACCGCCCTCGCCCTGCACCGGCTCGATGAGGATCGCGGCGGTATTGTCGTCGATCGCGGCGTGGAGCGCGTCGTGATCGCCCCAGGGCACATGCTTGAACCCCGGCAGCAGCGGGCCGAAACCGCGGGTCATCTTTTCCGACCCGGCGGCGGCGATGGCCGCCGAGGAGCGACCGTGGAACGCCCCCTCGAAGGCGATGATATCGGTGCGCGCAGGCTGGCCCGCGTCATGGAAATGCTTGCGCGCCATCTTGACCGCCAACTCACAAGCCTCGGTGCCGGAATTGGTGAAAAATACCGTATCGGCGAAGGTTGCCTCGACCAGCCTTTCGGCCAGCTCCTGTTGCGCGGGGATGTTGTAGAGGTTGGAGGTATGCCAGAGCGCCCCCGCCTGCGCAGTCAGCGCCGCCACCAGATCGGGATGGGCATGGCCCAGCGCATTGACCGCGATCCCCGCGCCGAGATCGAGAAAGCGTCGCCCGTCGGCCTCGATCAGCCAGCTTCCCTCGCCCTTCACGAAGGTCAGCGGCGCACGGTTATAGGTGGGCAGGATCGGCGGGATCATGGCATGGTCCTTCAGCAATAGGCCCCTTGAGTGCCGCAAGGGCGGGGGCAAGTCAACGATCAGGGGGATGATGGCGCGGATTGCGCCGGGATCACGGGCAGGCGGAGACGTCAGGCGCGGGGGCTCTGGCGTCGGGTCTTGGCATATGTGCTGCGCGTCATCATGGGATCGCTCATAGCGTGACGCGGTGGAAAGGGAAAGCGCAAAACACGCTTGCCCCTGGCATCCACGCGAAATGGTTTTGTTCCGGCTGGGGTGGTGATCCTCGCGGGTGCATGGTGTTGTCAGTTGACCGATCGCTCCGGGTAACGCCAGTTGGGGCTGCGAAGACAAGCGCCGCCCGCGTTCCGGTGCCCTGTGCAAGGCCCATTGCCCAGGCCCTGTTCAGCAGGGCCGGGCAGCAGCTACCAGCGTCCCGAGAGCGCCCGAAAGGCCAGCAACGCGCCGCTCGTGATCGGCGCGGGATCGAGCCTGCCCGCCGCCACCGCCGCCGGATCGCGCGCGGCACGGGCAAGCACCGCGCCCGCCTCCCAGAGCGGCAGCAGCGCGGGGCGCGCGGCGCGCGACACCCCGGCGCGGTGCGCCCGCGCCGCGCGCAGATGCGCCAAGCCCTCTTGCGCCAAACGTCGCACGGCCTGCGCCCGCCCGTCGGGCAGCGGCGCACGGCCCGCCGCCTCGAGCGCCGGGATCGCCCGCAACCAGTTCGCCAGCCCCAAGGCCAGCCCCGCAGGCCGCAGCGCCGCCTCATCCGCCGCCCCCAGCACCCGCGCCGCCACCCGCATCAGGTTGCCCGAGGTGGCATCGAGATAGGCCCAGAGGGCGGCCTCATCCGCGAAGGGCGCGCGCTCTATATCCACGCGGCGCGCCTCGATCAGCGCATCGAGCAGGCGCGCGCCCGTCGCGTCCAGCACCGCCGCCAAAGGCGTTGCCACCTCGTGCCGCCGCACCGCGCCGCCGCTCGCGATCTCGGCCAGCACGTCGCGCCACCATTGCAGCCGCATCTCGGCGATGATCGGCTCCTTGGTCACCCAGGGCGCGCGCGCCACCTCGACATTGAAGGCATAGACCGGGAAGAGCCGCCCCCGCGCCGCCACTGGCACCGCCATCGTGGCGCGAAACCGCGACGGATCGGCGCGGCGCACGATATCGGCGCAGGCAACAAGATCGGGGTCACGCATGCATGAGCTTCCAGTTGATCGCATCCAGAAGCGCCTCGAAGCTGGCATCGACGATGTTGGGGCTCACCCCCACCGTGGACCAGCGCCGCCCCTGCCCGTCCTCGCTGTCGATGATGACCCGCGTCGCGGCCTCGGTGCCCCCTTGGGTGATGCGCACCTTGAAATCCACGAGCCGCATATCCCTGATCTGATCCTGATAGGGTCCGAGATCCTTGGCCAGCGCCTTGGCCAGCGCATTGACCGGCCCCCGGTCGCAACCCTCGGCATCCATGGATTCAGAGACCGACAGCTTCTTCTCGCCATCGACCTTCACCACGACCACGGCCTCCGAGAGGCTCACCATGCGGTCATACTTGTTCTTGCGCCGCTCGACCGTCACCTTGTAGCGCTTGACCTCGAAGAATTCGGGCATCTGCCCCAGTTCCTTGCGCGCGAGGATCTCGAAACTGGCCTGCGCGCTGTCATAGGTATAGCCCTCGTCCTCGCGCTCCTTGATCACCTCAAGCAGGCGCGCAAGCCGCGCGTCGCCCGGCTCGACGGCGATCCCCGCCTCAGAGAGACGCTGGCGCAGGTTCGATTGCCCCGCCTGATTGGACATCGGGATGATGCGCTGATTGCCGACCAGTTCGGGGGCGATATGCTCATAGGTGCTCGGATCCTTGAGGATCGCGCTGGCGTGAAGCCCCGCCTTGTGGGCGAATGCCGAGGCCCCCACATAGGCCGCCTGCCGCAGCGGCACGCGGTTGAGGATCTCGTCAAGCTGCCGGCTGATCGCGGTGAGGCCGCGCAGGCCGTCGCGCGTGACGCCGGTCTCATAGCGGCTGGCATAGGGCTCCTTGAGCAAGAGCGTCGGGATGAGCGTGGTGAGGTTGGCGTTGCCGCAGCGCTCGCCAAGGCCATTGAGCGTGCCCTGCACCTGCCGCACGCCTGCATCCACCGCCGCAAGGCTCCCCGCCACGGCAAGGCCCATATCGTCATGGGTGTGAATGCCCAGCCTTTCGCCGGGAATGCCGCCCGCGATCACTTCCCCGACGATGCGCCCGATTTCCGTGGGCAGCGTGCCGCCATTGGTATCGCAGAGCACGATCCACCGCGCGCCTGCATCATAGGCCGCGCGCAGACAATCGAGCGCATAGGCGGGATTGGCCTTGTAGCCGTCAAAGAAATGCTCGGCATCAAAAAGCGCCTCGCGCCCCTCGGCCACCAGATGGGCGACGGATTTGGCGATATTGTCGGTATTCTCCTCAAGCCCGATGCCAAGGGCGGCGGTGACGTGGAAATCATGGGTCTTGCCGACAAGGCAAACGGCGCGTGTGCCTGCGTTCATCACCGCGGCCAGCACATCATCGTTCTCCGCCGAGCGCCCCGCGCGCTTGGTCATGCCAAAGGCGGTCATGGTCGCGCGGGTTGTGGGTGCTGCGTCGAAAAACGCGCTGTCGGTCGGGTTCGCCCCCGGCCAGCCGCCCTCGATATGATCGACGCCAAGCCGGTCGAGCGCATGGGCAATCTGGATTTTCTCTTGCGTGGAGAAGCTCACGCCTTGGGTCTGCTGCCCGTCGCGCAAGGTGGTGTCATAGAGGTAGAGGCGATCCTTGGTCATGACGCGCGCCCCTCGCCACCAGCACCCCGCGCGGAATCAAGGCGTGCTTGCACGCCGCCGCGCGAGCGCCCGACCGCCCGTCGCACCAAAGGTGCGCCGCTTTTGATCGGCACGCCTCCGGCGTGACGGGCGGGCGCTTCTGCAACGAGGCGACACGCACAATCGTTCAAGTATTTTGCACCATAAAGCGCCCCCCACAGCCCGAGCAGCGCCCCCCCGCGGTCGGGCCCTCGCGCGGCTTGCAGGCGGTGTGCGAGAAGGCGCATCATTTCAACGCCTCCAGCTTGGCGGGGTCGAAAGACCCCGATATTTCGTAAGATGTGCCCGTATTGGCTGTTTTCACGATAATGCCAGCTTCTGTCAGTTTGTCTCGAATAGCATCGGCCAAACTGTAATCTTTTGCGCTTCGCGCTTGGTCTAATTGCGCCAAGAGCGCGCCAATTCTATCTGCGACTTCACGATTGGTGCTCGTATCACGAACATATGTTAGGGAAATCTGGCTAGGGCTTTCACCATTCCATATGCCAAGGAATTTAAGGTCTGCAGCCAGTTGCTGATATTGACCGGCCGAGAAACTGTCACGCAAGACCGTGATCGCTTTTGGCGTATTCAAATCATCAGAAAGTGCCTCGATCAGCTCATCCGACGGCCCTATATCTGTATCAGCAGAATTCAGCAACCAATAGGACCATTTATGAAGTTCATTCTGAGCGCTCCGATACTTTGCTTCTGTCCAATCCATCGGCTTTCGATAATGCGTTTGGAGCATCACAAATCGAACTATAAACCCCGGCACGCCCTGATCCAGCAAATCCCGCACGGTAAAGAAATTGCCCAAAGACTTGGACATCTTCTTGCCCTCGACCTGCAACATCTCGTTATGCATCCAGACCTGTGCGAACCCGCCTTCGGGATGCGCGCAGCAGCTTTGCGCGATCTCGTTCTCGTGGTGGGGGAACATCAAATCGTTGCCGCCGCCGTGAATGTCGAAACTCTCGCCCAGCAATTCATAGCTCATCGCCGAGCATTCGATATGCCAGCCGGGCCGCCCGCGCCCCCAAGGCGATGGCCACCCCGGCAGATCCGCGCTTGACGGCTTCCACAGCACGAAATCCATCGGGTTGCGCTTGTAGGGCGCCACCTCCACCCGCGCGCCCGCGATCATGTCCTCGACCGTGCGCCCCGAGAGCCGCCCATAGGCGGCATAGCTCTCGACGGCAAAGAGCACATGGCCCTCCGCCTCATAGGCGTGGCCCTTGGCGATCAAATCCTCGATCATCGCCACCATCTGCGGGATATAGGCGGTCGCGCGGGGCATGTGGGTCGGCTCCAGCGCCCCGAGCGCGCCCATATCGTCGAGAAACCACTGCGTCGTCTCCGCCGTGATCTCGACAATCGAGCGCCCGCTCTCGAACGCGCGCGCGTTGATCTTGTCGTCCACATCGGTGAAATTGCGCGCATAGGTGACGTGCTCGGCCCCATAGACATGCCGCAAGAGCCGGTAGAGCACGTCAAACACCACCACGGGCCGCGCATTGCCCAGATGCGCCCGGTCATAGACCGTGGGGCCACAGACATACATGCGCACGTTGTCCTTATCGAGAGGCTCGAAAACCTCTTTCCTGCGGGTGCGGGTGTTGTGCAGCTTGATAATCGTCATGGCGGCCTCACGAATGAATTGGCGCGGGCTTAGCACCATCGCCCGCCGCTTGGAACCACCGCGATGCTCAGGGCTTGGGCGGGGCCTTGGGGCTGAATTCGCAGGTCACCGGCTTGATGTCGATGAGCGGCGTGCCGTCGAGACAATCAAGCCCCCGCACGATCACAGTGGCCCCCTCCACCGCCACCAGCCGCACCCGCGAGAGGCCGATGGGGTTGGGCCGCTGCGGCGAGCGCAGGGCGAAAGTGCCGAAATAGCGCTGCCCGTCATTGCCGGGGTTCTGCACCACCAGATCGCGCCGCGCCCGGTCGAGCCAGTAAAGCAGGTCGAGATGGCTGTATTCGCCGACGCCCAAAAGCGCCTCGGCCCAGGGCGCGAAGACCTCAACCCGGCATTCCGGCCCCTCCTCGCGCCCCTGCCGGGGGCAGTCGCGGCGATCCGTCCACGGCGTGTGGATACGCCCGATGAAATAGAGCGCCGCATCCGTGGGCGGCCCCGCCTCAACGAGCCTTTCGCCCGCCCGCACCCGGCTTTCCATCGCCCTTCCCCTCGCATGTTGCCAATCCCGCGCCCCTTCTCTAGCACTGACACGCACCGCACACCAAGCAGGAGTCGGCCCATGTTCCAGAGCTTTGCCGAGACCGCCCGCCCCGAACAGGGACCGCCGCGCCTTGCGCTGCTGCGCCGCGCGATGGCCGAGGCGGGGCTTGCCGGGTATATCGTGCCGCGCGCCGACGCGCATCAGGGCGAATATGTCGCAGCCTGCGACGCGCGGCTGGCCTGGCTTACCGGGTTCACCGGCTCGGCGGGGCTTTGCGTGGTTCTGGGTGATGAGGCGGGGGTATTCGTGGACGGGCGTTACCGCGTGCAGGCGCGCGCGCAGGTGGACACCGATCATTTCACGCCGGTGGATCTCCCCGAGACGAAACCCGGCGCATGGCTAGCCCGGCACCTGCCCGAGGGTGGCGCGGTCGGTTTCGATCCGTGGCTGTTTACGCCCGAGCAGATCGACGAGTTGACCGCCGCCCTGCCCGAGGGGATCCGCCTGCAACCCGGCCCCAACCTGATCGACAGCATCTGGCCCGACCGCCCCGCGCCGCCCACGGGCGCGATCACGCCCTGGCCCGATGATCTTGCCGGGATGAGCCATGCCGAGAAACGTGCGCGGCTGGCCGAAGAGTTGCGGAAATCGGGCGCGCGCGCCGCGGTCATCACGCTCAGCGATTCGCTGGCCTGGCTGCTCAACATCCGCGGGGCCGACATCCCCCGCAACCCGGTGCCGCAGGGCTTTGCCATTCTGCACGATGACGGGCGGGTGGCGCTCTATGTCGATCACGCCAAGGTCAGTGACCCCTTGCGCGCGCATTTCGGCGAGGATGTCAGCCACGTTCCGCCGTTCAAATTCGAGCGCGCGCTCGACGCCCTCAAAGGCCCCGTGCTGCTCGATCGCAAGAGCGTGCCGGTTCGGGTTGTCACCCGGCTTGAGGCCGCGAATGTGCCCATTCTCTGGGGCGATGATCCCTGCATCCTGCCCAAGGCGCAGAAAGCCCCGGCCGAGATCAAGGCCACGCGCACCGCCCATCTGCGCGACGGCATGGCGATGTGCGAATTCCTGGCCTGGTTCGACGCGCAATCCCCCGGCACGCTGACCGAGATCGACGTGGTGACCCGACTGGAGGCCTGCCGCGCCGCCACCGGGCAGCTCCTTGACATCAGTTTCGACACCATCGCCGGGTCCGGCCCCAACGGCGCGCTGCCGCATTACCGGGTGAGCGAGGCCAGCAATCGCCGCTTGCAAGCGGGCGATCTGCTGGTGCTCGACAGCGGCGGGCAATATCTGGACGGCACCACCGACATCACCCGCACCCTGCCCGTGGGCGAACCGGGGCCCGAGGAGCGCGCCGCCTTCACCCGCGTGCTGCAAGGCATGATCGCCATATCCCGCCTGCGCTTTCCGCGCGGTCTTGCGGGGCGCGATCTTGACGCGCTGGCGCGCTATCCGCTGTGGCTGGCCGATCAGGATTACGGCCATGGCACCGGGCACGGCGTGGGCGTCTATGCCTGCGTGCACGAAGGGCCGCAACGCCTCTCGCGGGTCTCGGAGGTGGCGCTCCGCCCCGGCATGATCCTGTCCAACGAGCCGGGTTATTACCGCGAGGGGGCCTTTGGCATCCGCATCGAGAACCTGATCGTGGTGCGCGAGGCCGCGCCGGTGGCGGGCGGCGACAGGGCCACCCATCTCGATTTCGAGACGCTGACCTATGCCCCCATCGACCGCCGCCTGATTGCGCGCGACATGCTGAGCGAGGCCGAGCGCCTCTGGCTTGATCGCTACCACGCCGCCTGCCGCGACAAGATAGGCCCTCTGCTTTCCAATCCTGCACGGATATGGTTGGGTAACGCAACGCAACCGCTTTGACATAATTCTGTGAGCTTCCGGCGGCAGACCGGGTGCCACAGCCGCATATGGAGGGAACGACCGATGGCCAAGATCACGATTCGCAAGGCAGATGGCACATGGACGGTGCGCGCGGGCGGTGCCGTGCTTGCCGAGAGCCGCAACGCGCTGGAACTGACCGAGGGCAACTATCCCTTTGTGATCTATTTCCCGCGCGAGGACATCGCCATGGCCTTTCTCGAGGAAAGCGACAAGTCCAGCCATTGCCCGTTCAAGGGCGATGCGCGCTATTACTCCATCCATACCAAGAGCCAGACCATCGACAACGCCGCCTGGAGCTATGAATCCCCTAAGCCCGCCGCCGCCGAGATCGCCGGGCTCATTGCCTTTTTCACCACCTCGAAAGTCGCGGTGGAACGCGTCTGACGGGGGGGCGCAGGGTTCGGCACCTGACACGACGTGGCTGATGCGGCACGGGGGAACGTTCATGGGCTTGAGCGGACATTCGTCCCCTGTCCCCCGCGCGGAATCGAGGCGCGCTTGCGCGCCGCCGCGCGAGCGNNGACGGGCGGGCGCTTTTGTAACGTCGAATTCCTTACAATCGTTGCAGTATTTGGCCGCCATAAAACGCCCGCCACAACCGTTGCAGCACCCACCCGCGGTCGGGCACTCGCGCGGCTCTGCATGTCATGTTGAACCTCTCCTTCAGGCCATCCACGACCCGTGCCACCCCGCATCCCGCAGCATGGCAGGCCGGATCATCCTTCTGCACCCCCTGTCAGATACCGAACACGAGATCCTTAGCCGTGTTCTTCCTTCGACACGGCGGCCAGCGCGCTGTTATAGGTCTTGAGCGCATCGACGTGAAACAGCGCCCCCGCAAGATCGGGCGGCGCGCCCTCGCCCGACAGCGTCACCACCGGCAGGAACGGCACGCCCGCCCGCTCGAATATCGGCATCGCCGTCTCGAGCGTGGCGCTTGCATCGACATAAACCCCCTGCTCGATCAGCGACCAGCATTGATCGGCATCGGCCGCGCATGGGTGATCGGGCGCGCGCATCAGCCGCGACACGCGGAACATGCCAAGCAGGTAATCCTGCGGCCCGGCCGCAAGCCGGATACCGCGCCGCCGCAACTGCGTAAGAAAGAATGACCGCCGCACCAGCCGCGCCGAGAGCGCCGTCGAGGTCGAGACCGCGACCATCACGGCAAGGCCGGTCTGCCAGTCGCCGGTCATCTCGAAAACGATGAGCGTGGTCGAGATCGGCGCGCCCAGCACCGCCGCCGCCACCGCCCCCATGCCCGCCAGCGCATAGAGCGTGGCCGCGCCGGAATAGTCCGGCAGGATCGCCGTGGCGAGCAGCCCAAAGGCCAGCCCGGTCAGCGCGCCCACCATCAGCGAGGGCGAGAACACCCCCCCGCCCATGCGCCCGCCCAGCGTGATCGCCACAGCCACCACCTTGAGCACCGCAAACACAACCGCCTCATGCCATACCAGCCGCCCGGTCAGCGCTTGGGACGTGGTCTCGTAGCCGACGCCGATGATATGCGGAAACCAGATCGCCAGCGCCCCCAGCATCAGCCCCGCCCCGGCGGGCCGCAGCCAGCGCGGCACGCGAAAGCGCGTTTGCAGATGCCCGGCCACGTCCTCGGCCATGAACACCGCCAGCATCATCGCCACCGCCACCAGCCCGCAGACAAGCCCAAGGATGAGAAAGGCGGGCAATTCGACGTAAAAAGCCAGAACGCTGGTGGCGGGCAGCGCGAATTCGGTCACATCGCCGAAATGCAGGCGGCTGACGACCGTGCCCGCGACGCTTGCGATCACGATGGGCGCAAAGGCATGGATCGCGAAATGCCGCAGCACCACCTCGAGCGCGAAAAGCGTTCCGGCGATCGGCGCATTGAACGAGGCCGAGACGGCGGCCGCCACCGCGCAGCCCAAAAGGTCGCGCCCGGTGATACCATCGGCGTCGATGCGCTCGTTCACCCATGTCGCGATAACGGCCGCGAGGTGAACCACCGGCCCCTCGCGCCCCGAAGAGCCGCCCGTGCCAAGCGTGATGAGCGAGGCGAGCGCCGAGGCCAGCCCCGCGCGCCGCTCCACCCGCCCCTCGCTGAGCGCCGCGCCCTCGATCACGTCGGCCACGGCGCGCGCCCGCCCGTCATCGGTGAAATGGTGCAGGATCAGCCCCACCACCAGCCCGCCCGCCACCGGCACCAGCAAAATCCAGTACCACGGCATATGCCCGGCCAGCGAATGCAGACGCGCCACGTTGTCGGTCTGGTAAAGCAGCCCCTCCAGCGCCGAGATACCCTTGCGGAACAGCACCGCCGCAAAGCCCGCGACAATTCCGACGAGCAGCGCGATCACCCAGAACTGCAACTGGCTCGGACCCCGCTTGCGCAGCATCCGCCAGCCGCCGCGCAGGCGGATCGCCGCCCGTCGCGGCATCCGGGCGAAAAACGATCTGTCCTTTGCCTGCTTCACGCTAACATCCGACCCGGCGCATCCCGCGCTGCTTTCGCATCGCGGCCCTATCGCCTAGGGTGTCGCGACATTCACGACCGGAGCCTGCCCCATGGACACGCAAAAAGCCCTCGACGACCTTCATTCCTGTCTAGGCCAACGGCTCAGCCGCTCCAAGTCCGATCTGGACCTGCACGGAGCGAGCGAGTCGTATTTTCCGCCAAGCCCGCCCGATGCCGTGGCCTATCCCGAAACCACTGCCGAGGTGGCCCAGATCATAGCCATCTGCGCGCGCCACCGCGTGCCGGTGGTGGGCTGGGGCACCGGCACCTCGCTCGAGGGGCAATCGCAGGCGTTTTCCGGCGGTGTTGTGGTGGATTTCAGCCGCATGAGCCGCATCCTTGAGGTGGCGCAGGCCGATATGGTCGCGCGCGTGCAGCCCGGCGTGACGCGCGAGGCACTCAACGAGGAGTTGCGCGCCACGGGGCTGTTCTTTCCGGTCGATCCCGGTGCCAATGCCTCGCTTGGGGGCATGGCCTCGACCCGCGCCAGCGGCACCACCGCCGTGCGCTATGGCACGATGCGCGACAATGTGCTGGCGCTCGAGGTGGTGACAGCCAGGGGCGAGGTGATTCGCACCGGCACGGCGGCGCGCAAATCCTCGGCGGGATATGACCTGACCGGGCTTTTCGTCGGCTCCGAGGGCACGCTCGGCCTCATCACCGAACTGACGTTGCAGCTTTACGGCCAGCCCGAGGCGATCTCGGCGGCGGTCTGCGCCTTCGAGACGGTGGCGGATGCGGTGGAGACGGTGATCGACACCATCCAGTGCGGCATCCCCATGGCGCGGATCGAGTTGCTGGACAGCGACAGCGTGCGCGCGGTCAATGCCTATGCAAAAATGAGCCTGCCCGAAAAACCCCACCTGCTGCTGGAGTTTCACGGCAGCCAAGCGGGCGTCACCGAACAGGCCGAGGCCTTTGGCGCGATTGCCGAGGATCACCACGGGTCGGGCTTTGACTGGGCAACGAAACCGGAAGCGCGCAAGGCGCTCTGGACCATGCGCCACAATGCCTATTACGCCGTGCTGGCCAGCCGTCCGGGCACGCGCGCCATCGTCACCGACATTTGCGTGCCGATATCAAGGCTCGCCGAGGCGATCGAGGAGACGCGCGCCGATCTGGCGCAATCGGGCGTGCACGGGCCGATATTGGGCCATGTCGGCGACGGCAATTTCCACGCGACGCTTCTGGTGCGCGAGGGCTGCGCCGAAGAGCTGTCGCGCGCCAAGGCCGCCGCAGAACGCATGGTCGAGCGCGCGCTGGCCATGGGCGGCACCTCGACGGGCGAGCATGGCATCGGCGTGGGCAAGCTTGGCTATATGGCGCGCGAGCACGGGCAAGGCTGGGCTGTGATGGGCGCGATCAAGGCCGCGCTTGACCCCGACAACATCATGAACCCCGGCAAGATGGTGCCGCCGCGCAACTGAGCCGGGCTTGCCCTTTTGCGCGCACGCGGGCAAAGACGGGGCATGAGCACCCTGCCCCAGACCCGCGGCGCGCTGACGCCCGCGCGCGCGCTCTCCGATCTCACCTGGCTGCGCGTCGGCGGCCCGGCGGACTGGCTCTTTCAGCCCGCCGACATGGACGATCTGTGCGGCTTTCTCTCGGCCCTTGACGCGAATATCCCGGTCTTTCCCATGGGCGTCGGCTCCAACCTGATCGTGCGCGATGGCGGCATTCGTGGCGTGGTGATCCGGCTCGGGCGCGGCTTCAACGCGATCGAGGTGGCGGGGGCGCGCGTCACCGCGGGGGCGGCGGCGCTTGATGCCCACGTGGCGCGGCGCGCGGCAGAGGCCGGCATGGATCTCGCGTTCCTGCGCACCATCCCCGGCAGCATCGGCGGCGCGGTGCGCATGAACGCGGGCTGTTACGGCTCTTACGTCGCCGATCACCTGATCGAGGCACAGGCGGTCACGCGCGCGGGCGAGGTGGTGACCCTCACGCCCGAGCAGCTGAATTTCGCCTATCGCCACAGCATCCTGCCCGAGGGCTGGATCATCACCGGGGCGACGTTTCACGCCCCCCCCGGCGACCCCGAGACGCTCGCCGCGCGAATGGCCACGCAGATCGCCAGGCGAGACGCGACACAGCCCACGCGCGAGCGCAGCGCGGGCTCGACCTTTCGCAACCCCGCAGGCTTCAGCAGCACCGGGCGCGCCGACGATACCCATGATCTCAAGGCATGGGCGGTGATCGACGCGGCGGGATTGCGCGGCGCGCGGCGCGGGGGCGCGCAGATGAGCGAGAAACACCCCAATTTCCTCATCAATACCGGCGGGGCCACCGCCGCCGATCTCGAGGGCCTTGGCGAGGACGTGCGAAAAAGGGTTTTCCAAAACAGCGGAATAAAGCTAGAGTGGGAAATCAAGAGGGTCGGCGAACCGTCCTCGGGGACAAGCCCGGAAAAAGATATGGGCCCAAGCCCTGTAGAAGAGCAGTCATAACGATAACGCGGTCGTGCAAAGCGGCCCGGCAGATTGAGGCAAAAGGTGGTTGGTTCGGGCAGAACAACCCCGTTGGTTGCGGTGATCATGGGCGGCCCCTCGGCAGAGCGCGAGGTGTCCCTGTCATCGGGTCGTGAATGCGCCGCAGCGCTTCGGGAGGCAGGATACGAGGTGGCCGAGGTGGACGCCGCCGCCGATCTCTGCGCGCGCCTCTCTGATCTCTCTCCCGATGTGGTCTTCAATGCCCTCCATGGCCGCTGGGGCGAGGATGGCTGCGTGCAGGGGATGCTGGAATGGCTGCGCATCCCCTATACCCATTCGGGCGTGCTGGCCTCGGCGCTGGCGATGGACAAGGCGCGCACCAAATCCGCCTATCGCGCCGCCGGCCTGCCGGTGGTGGACAGCGTTCTGGCCCCGCGCGACGAGGTGCGCACGCGCCACGTCCTGCCCCCGCCCTATGTGGTCAAGCCCAATAACGAAGGATCTTCCGTCGGGGTCTATCTGGTGGCCGAGGCCGCCAACGCGCCGCCGCAACTGTCCGATGAGATGCCCCAGACGGTGATGGTCGAGGCCTACGCGCCGGGGCGCGAGCTGACCACCACGGTGATGGGCGACCGGGCGCTGACGGTGACCGATATCCTGACCGATGGCTGGTATGACTATGACGCCAAATACAAACCGGGCGGGTCGCGCCACGTTGTCCCGGCACAGGTGCCGCAAGAGATTTTCGACGCCTGCATGGAGTATGCCCTGCGCGCCCACGTGGCGCTCGGCCTGCGTGGCCTCAGCCGCACCGATTTCCGCTGGGACGAGGCGCGCGGGCGTGACGGGCTGATCCTCTTGGAGACCAACACCCAGCCCGGCATGACGCCCACCTCGCTCAGCCCCGAACAGGCGGCGGCGGTGGGAATATCCTTTCCCGAATTGATGCGCTGGATGGTGGAGGACGCCTCATGCGACCGGTGATCCCGCGCGCCGATCCCTCGCCCTCGCGGCTCAGCTACCGGCTGGAGCGGATGCGCCTCACCCCGGCCTGGCGGCGGTTTGTGCGCACCGGTCTGCCAATACTGATCGTGGCGGGGCTGGCCTGGGGGTATCTGCACGATGCCGACCGCCGCGCGGGCCTGTCCGACCGCATCGCCGAGATCCGCCGCCAGATCGAGACGCGGCCCGAATTCATGGTCCATCTGATAGAGATCGACGGGGCCAGCACCGGCGTGCAGGAGGATATCCACGAAATTTTCCCCTATGACCTGCCCGCAAGCTCGTTCGATCTCGACATGCCCGCGATCCGCGAGATGATCGAGGGCCTGCCCGCCGTGGCGCGCGCCGATCTGCGGGTGCGTCAGGGCGGCGTGCTGCATGTCGCGGTGACAGAGCGGGTGCCGGTGGCGCTGTGGCGCACGCGGCAAGGCTTCGAGGTGCTCGACATCACCGGCGCGATCATCGCCACCGCCGAGACGCGCAGCGCCCGCCCCGACCTGCCGGTATTGGCCGGTGCCGGGGCCGACAGGGTCGTGGCGCAGGCGCTCGAGGTTCTTGGTGCCGCAACCGCGCTCAACCGCCCGCTGCGCGGCCTCGTGCGCATGGGCGAGCGGCGCTGGGATCTGGTGCTTGGCGATGGCCGGCGGGTGCAACTGCCCGAGGCCGCGCCGGTGCGCGCGCTGGAGCGGGTGATCGTGCTCGACAAGGCCAGCGACCTTTTGGAGCGCGACATCGTAACCATCGACATGCGGCTTGGCGCGCGCCCGACCGTGCGCATGAGCGAACATGCCACCGACGAATGGTGGCGGATCACACGCGCCTCGGGCGCGGCAGAACAGGCGGCAGGAGCGGACAGGAGATGATCGAGCTTTACGAATCCCAACGGGCGATGCGCGCCATGCGCAAGGCGGCGATCCAGCGCGGCGTGGTGGCGGTGTTGGACGTGGGCACGTCCAAGATTTCCTGCCTCGTGCTGCGGTTTGACGGCACCGGGCGCTTTGTCGCCGCCGAAAAGGTCGGGCGCATGGCGGGCCAGGCCGGGTTCCGGGTGATCGGGGCGGCAACGACACGCTCGCGCGGGGTGCGTTTCGGCGAGATCGAGGCCATGGCCGAGACCGAGCGCGCGATCCGCACCGCCGTTCAGGCGGCGCAGAAGATGGCGCAGATCCGCGTCGATCACGTCATCGCCTGTTTCTCGGGCGCGGGGCCGCGCAGCTATGGGCTTGCGGGCGAGGTCGAGATCACCGGGCAGACCGTGACCGATCACGATATAAGCCGCGTGCTCAGCGCCTGCGACGTGCCCGATATCGGCGACGGGCGCGAGGTGCTGCACGCGCAACCGGTGAATTTCGCGCTCGATCACCGCTCGGGCCTGATTGACCCGCGCGGCCAGATCGGCAACCGGCTGGCCTGCGACATGCATATGCTCACCGTGGACGCGGCGGCGGTCCAGAACCTTGCCCATTGCGTCAAGCGCTGCGACATGGAGCTCGCGGGCGTGGCCAACTCGGCCTATGTCTCGGGGGTCGCGGCGCTGGTCGAGGACGAGCAGGAACTGGGCGCCGCCTGTATCGACCTTGGCGGCGGCAGCTCGGGCCTCTCGATCTTCATCAAGAAGCACATGATCTACGCCGATGCCGTGCGCATGGGCGGCGATCACATCACCTCCGACATCTCGATGGGCTTGCAGATCCCGCAGACCACCGCCGAGCGGATCAAAACCTTTTATGGCGGCGTCGTGGCCACCGGCATGGATGACCGCGAGATGATCGAGACCGGCGGCGAGACCGGCGATTACGAGCATGACCGCCGCAAGGTCAGCCGCGCCGAACTCATCGGCATCATGCGCCCGCGCGTCGAGGAAATCCTCGAAGAGGTGCGCGCCCGGCTCGACGCGGCGGGGTTCGAGCACCTGCCCAGCCAGCAGATCGTGCTGACGGGTGGCGGCAGCCAGATCCCCGGCCTTGACGGTCTGGCAAGCCGCATTCTGGGGCAGCGCGTGCGCCTTGGCCGGCCGCTGCGCGTGCATGGCCTGCCGCAGGCCGCCACCGGCCCGGCATTCGCCAGCGCCGTCGGCATGTGCCTGTTTGCGGCCAACCCGCAGGATGAATGGTGGGATTTCGACATCCCTGTGGATCGCTACCCGGCGCGGTCGCTGCGGCGCGCGGTCAAATGGTTTCGGGACAATTGGTAACCGCAAGATGTGGCAAGATGCGCGAAATCCCGCGAAAAAGCCCGCGAAACAGGGTATATTTGGTGGTATGACGATGTTTTTTTGGTGACGATTGACGCAACCATCGGTAAGAATGGGGGCAATCAGGCGGAAAACGGCCTGCGTAGACAGGCCACAGAGACAGGCGGACAGAGCGATGAGACTCAACCTTTCACTTCCCGGACATGACGACCTCAAGCCCCGGATCACCGTGTTCGGTGTCGGCGGCGCGGGCGGCAACGCGGTCAACAACATGATCGACAAGGCCCTTGACGGCGTCGATTTCGTGGTGGCCAACACCGACGCCCAAGCCCTCAGCCAGAGCCTGGCCGAAAGCCGCGTGCAGCTTGGCGTCAAGGTAACCGAAGGGTTGGGCGCAGGGGCCAAGGCCTCGATCGGGGCCGCCGCCGCCGAGGAATCCATCGAGCAGATCGTCGATCACCTCGCGGGCGCGCATATGTGCTTTATCACCGCGGGCATGGGCGGCGGCACCGGCACCGGGGCGGCCCCCATCATCGCGCAGGCCGCGCGCGAGCTTGGCGTGCTGACCGTGGGCGTGGTGACAAAGCCGTTCCAGTTCGAGGGGGCCAAGCGGATGCGCCAGGCCGAGGCCGGTGTCGAAGCGCTGCAAAAGATGGTCGACACGCTTATCATCATCCCCAACCAGAACCTGTTTCGCCTCGCCAATGACAAGACCACCTTTACCGAGGCCTTCTCGATGGCCGATGACGTGCTCTATCAGGGCGTCAAGGGCGTGACCGATCTCATGGTGCGCCCCGGTCTCATCAACCTCGATTTCGCCGACGTGCGCGCGGTGATGGACGAGATGGGCAAGGCGATGATGGGCACCGGCGAGGCCGAGGGCGAGAACCGCGCCGTGCAGGCCGCCGAAAAGGCCATCGCCAACCCGCTCCTGGATGAAATCAGCCTGCGCGGCGCGCGCGGCGTGCTCATCAACATCACCGGCGGCCATGATCTGACGCTCTTCGAGCTTGACGAGGCCGCCAACCGCATCCGCGAAGAGGTGGACCCCGATGCCAATATCATCGTCGGCTCCACGCTCGACATGAATATGGAAGGCCGGATGCGCGTGAGCGTGGTCGCCACCGGGATCGACGCGGCGGATACCTCCGCCGACATGCCGGTGCCGCGCCGCTCGATGGCACAGCCGCTGCGGCAGCCCGAGACGGTCGAGGCCGAGATGCACGCCGAACATCGTGGTGCCGCTTTCGCCGCCAAGACCGAAGAGCCGTCGCTCTTTGACCGCGCCGAGAAGAGCTATGCCGACGCGGCAGAGGCCGACAGCTATGACGCGCACGACGCGGATGACGACCTGCCCCCGCCCGCCTATCAGCCCCGCGCCGAAGAAACCGTAACCCAGCGCCATGGCAACATGGAGATCGAGGACGAGCTTGATGCGTTCCTCGCGCCGCGCCCTCCCGCGCCCGGCACCCCCTCGCCCGACGCGATGCGGCGTCTTCAGGCCGCGGTGAACAATGCCCCCGCGCAGCCCCGCCAGCAGCGCCCCGCCCCGACCCGCGAGGCAGAGCCAGAGGCGCAGGAGGACAAGCCGCGTTTCGGGATCAATTCGCTCATCAACCGGATGACCGGCCATGGCGGCCAGGAGGCCCCGCGCGCGGCGCGCCATCAGCCGCCGATGCAGGCGGCCCGCGCCCCCCAACCCGCGCCGCGCGCGCAGGAAGAAGAGGATCAGATCGAAATCCCGGCTTTCCTGCGGCGTCAGGCCAACTGAAAAACCGCCTGCACCCTGCGATGAAGCCGCCCTTTGGGGCGGCTTTTTTGTTCTGAAACAATGTGATAACAGCGTCGGCGATTTCCCGCCCATGGCACGCACCGCGATGTTTCAAACGGTTGCAAAGATTGAGTTGAGGCTCTGCACCCCAGGCTTTAGATCATGCCTAGTTAAAAATTCATGATGATCGCCCTGGTCATGGCGGGCTATGGCAGCCTGTCTTAAAGCGCCGGGCCATCGGATAGGGTGAACGGGAAGTTTCGTGCAGAGAACCATCAGCCAGACAATCAGCTTCGACGGTGTCGGCCTGCATTCCGGCAAGCCGGCCCGCCTGATCCTGCGGCCTGCGCCTGCGGGGGCGGGTATCGTGTTCCGTCGCACCGACTGTGGCAGCGGCACCCCCGCCATCCCGGCGCTCTGGGACCGGGTCGTGCAATCGCCGCTCTGCACGCGGCTTGTGGGCGCGGATGGTGTCTCTGTCTCGACGGTCGAGCATGTGATGGCGGCGCTTGTCGGCTGTGGCATTCACAACGCCACGCTCGACATTGACGGGCCGGAGGTGCCGATCCTTGACGGCAGCGCCGTGCCTTTTGTCGAGAAAATCCTCGCCGCAGGCATCACGCCGCAGGCCGCGCCGGTCCGCGCCATCCAAATCCTTCGCACGGTCGAGGTGCGCAACGGTGCGGCGCGCGCGCGGCTCTCGCCCGATGACACGCTGCGCATCGAATTCACCATCGAATTCGAGGATGCGGCCATCGGCACCCAGACCAAGACCCTCAACATGTCCAATGGCAGTTTCGTGCGCGAGTTGTCAAATTCGCGCACCTTCTGCCGCAAGGCCGACGTGGACACCATGCGCGCCAACGGCCTTGCGCTGGGCGGCACGCTGGAAAACGCCGTGGTCGTCGATGGTGACAGGGTGCTGAGCCCCGGCGGGCTGCGCCATGCCGACGAGGCGGTGCGCCACAAGATGCTCGACGCGCTTGGCGATCTCGCGCTTGCGGGCTTGCCGATCCTCGGCTTCTATCAGGGGTTGCGGGCGGGCCATGCGCTTACCAATGATCTGCTGCGCGCGGTATTTTCCGATCCCGCGAACTATCGCATCATCACCTGCAACGCGGCCACCACGGCGCGCCTGCCCGGTGCCGGGGTGCACGCGGGCGAGATTCCGCGCGTCGCCTGATCCACGCCAAACCCGTTTTGCACCGCAGATTTATGTGCTAGAGGATGCGCGTGGCGGGGTGGCCGCTTTTGCGAAACGACGGGAATAATGTGAATGACTATCGGCAAGGGTCCGGCGCGGCTGGCAGGGGCGGCCTTATTGGTGCTGCTCATCGCGGGCTGTGACGGTGGCAAAAGCGTCGAACGCGGCAACATAGATTACGAGAATTTCACCGCGCAGCAGATTTTCGAGCGCGGCGAATACGATCTCGAACGCGGCAAGCCCAAGCTCGCGGCGCAAAGCTATGCCGAGGTAGAGCGGCTCTATCCCTATTCCGGCCTCGCCAAGCGCGCGGTCATCATGCAGGCCTTTGCCCACCATCAGGATCGCGCCTACGAGGAAAGCCGCGCCGCAGCGCAGCGCTATATTGATTTCTATCCCGCCGACGAGGACGCAGCCTATGCCCAATATCTTCTGGCGCTGAGCTATTACGACCAGATCGACGAAATCGGCCGCGACCAGAAACTGACCTTTCAGGCGTTGCAGGCCCTGCGCGAGGTCATCGAGCGCTATCCCGATAGCCAATATGCCAATGCCGCGCGGCTGAAATTCGATCTCGCCTACGATCACCTCGCCTCCAAGGAAATGGAGGTCGGGCGCTACTATCTCAAGCGCGACAACTTCGCCGCCGCCGCCAATCGCTTTCGCGTGGTGGTCGAGGATTTTCAGACCACGACCCACACCGCCGAGGCGCTGCACCGGCTGGTCGAATCCTACCTGTCGCTTGGTCTCGTGAACGAGGCGCGCACGGCGGGGGCAATCCTTGGCCACAATTTCCGCGGCACCGATTGGTATGAGGACAGCTACAAGCTTTTGACCGGGCGGGGCCATACTCTCGAAGCGGCGGGCGATGGCTGGCTACAGGAAATCTACCGCCAGACCGTGCTTGGCCGGTGGCTCTAGGGGGGGCGGGGTGATCCCCCGGCTTTTGGGTCGGCGTCATGCTCTGCGCGCTTGAAATCCGCGACATGCTCATCATCGACCGGCTGGAACTTGGCTTCCGGCCCGGTCTGAACGTGCTCACCGGCGAGACCGGGGCGGGCAAATCCATCCTGCTCGATTGCCTTGGCTTCGTGCTGGGCTGGCGCGGGCGCGCCGAATTGGTTCGCGCCGGGGCCGAACGCGGCGAGGTGGTGGCGGTGTTCGATCTGCACGCCGATCACCCGGCCCGCGCGGTCCTCTCGGAGGCGGGGCTGCCGGATGACGAGGGCGAATTGATCCTGCGCCGGGTCAATGCGCGCGACGGGCGCAAGACCGCCTGGGCCAATGATCGCCGCATCTCGGGCGAGGTGCTGCGGCAATTATCGGCCACGCTGGTCGAATTGCACGGTCAGCACGATGATCGCGGCCTGCTCGATCCGCGCGGACATCGCGACATGCTCGACGCCTTTGCCGGGCTGGAGCCACAGCGCCACGCGGTCCGCGCGGCATGGCGCGACCGCGCCGCAGCGCAAAAGGCGCTCGACGAGGCCGAGGCGGGGCTGGCCGAGATCCGCGCCGAGGAGGATTTCCTGCGCCACGCCGTGGCCGAACTCGACAAGCTCGACCCGCAGCCCGGCGAGGAGGCCGCGCTCGATACCGAGCGCCGCCTGATGCAGGGGGCCGAGCGCATCCGCGAGGATATCGCCCGCGCCGCGCAGGCACTGGGGCCCGAAGGGGCCGAGGGCGCGGCGGGCGACGCGCTGCGCTGGCTCGACGGGGTTGCCGACAAGGCCGAGGGGCGGCTCGACGCGGCGCTTGCGGCGCTCTCTCGCGCGCTGGTGGAGCTTGACGAGGCGGGGCGCGAGACCGGCCACGCGCTCGAGGCGCTTTCCTTCGATCCGTTCGAGCTTGAGCGCTGCGAAGAGCGGCTCTTTGCCATTCGCGGGCTGGCGCGCAAGCATGGCGTGCTGCCCGATGAGCTTGCGGGGTTTGCCGATGGCTTGCGCGCGCGGCTTGCGGCGCTAGACGCGGGCGCAGATGATCTGGCCGCGCTGCGCAGGGCGCGCGATGACGCCGCCCGGCATTATGACGCGCTTGCCCATGCGCTCAGCGATGCGCGCCGGGGTGCCGCCGCCCGGCTCGATGCCGCCGTGATGGCCGAGCTTGCCCCGCTCAAGATGGAGCGCGCCGTCTTTACCACCGAGATCACCGAGACCGAGCCGGGGCCGCAGGGCCGCGACATGGTGAGCTTTACCGTCGCCACCAATCCCGGCGCGCCCTCTGGCCCGCTCTCGCGGATCGCCTCGGGTGGCGAACTCAGCCGCTTTCTGCTGGCGCTCAAACTATGCCTGTCGGCCCCCGAGACCGGCCTCACCATGATTTTCGACGAGATCGACCGCGGTGTTGGCGGGGCCACCGCCGACGCGGTCGGCCGCCGCCTTGCGCGGCTGGCGGCGGGCCGTCAGGTGCTGGTCGTGACCCATTCGCCGCAGGTCGCGGCGCGCGGGGCGTATCACTGGCGGGTCGAGAAACGGGTGGCCGGTGATGTCACCTTCTCGACGGTGCGCGCGCTCAGCAACCCGGAACGGGTGGCCGAAATCGCCCGGATGCTCTCGGGCGAGCATGTCACCCCCGAGGCCCGCGCCGCCGCCGAGGCGCTGATGGCGGGGTAGGCGGCGTGCGTTTTCCAGTGATGTGAAGAGCGCCTCTCGCCCCGCGTGGCCGAAACCCGGCCTCACGAACCGGGGGCGATCAGAGCGCGCCCGCGCTCATTCGCCTTGACGCTGCACGCTCTCTACCTTGCAAATTGCGCATGTCCGGGCAGCTCGAAACCGGCTACCGCTTTTGAGCAACATGCTATGATGCCTCAGAATTGCAGGCTCATCCCCAGGATCGGCCCCGAGAATTCCACGTCAATGCCACGCCCGCCGCTGTCGTAATCGACCTGAAGGTGGCGATAGCCCGCCGATAAGAACAGCCGGTCGCGCGCCTGCCAGTTGACCGTGGCCAGAAGTTGCGCACTGATATCCGATCCGGCCCCGAACCCGCCCAGATCCACATAGCCCGTCGCCGACCAGCGATCCGCCAGTTGCACAGTGGTGCGCGCCGCGAGGATCGGATCGGTGAAATCCACCGACAACCGCCCCGCCAGCCCCGGCACCGGCGTGCTGGCGCGCGCCCTGATATCCCAGTGGCGCAGGCCAACAAGGTAATCCACCGTCACTCGCTCACGGTCGACCGCGCGATACCCCGCCGCCAGCGTCAGCGAAGATTGCTCCACCCGTCCGCGCGCAGGCAGGCCCAGCACCGGCACGGTCCCGGCGCGCGAACTTTTCGACGCGGAATAATCGCCGATCACCACGAACCGGCCCTGCCGGTAAAGACCCGAAAGGAAAAACGCGCTATCGAGATCGTCGAGCACCTCCGACAGCCCCTCCTTGAACTTGAGCCGCGGCCCCCCCGCCACCGGCGAGACCGAACCGCCCACGCCGGTGCCCCAGACATAGGGAGTAAGCTGGAAAACGCGGTCCTGCGCGGCGGCCCCAAGGCCAGAGACCAGCACCAGCGCCGCAGAAAGAATGACAGATTTCAGCATCACAGCGTCTCCTTCACGATGGCCCCGCCCTTGACGATCATGGCGAGGCTTTCCTCGGGCGTGCCGAGCCAGTCGAGCCCGGCCTCGGGATCGCCATCCACCACCAGGAGATCGGCCAAAGCGCCCTTTTCTATCACACCAAGACGCCCGTCATAGGTGGCGCGCTCCCCTGACATGGCAAGCAGATCGCCCGCAGCCCCCGTGGCCATGCGCAGCGCCTCCAGGGGCGGCATGAAGCGCGTCAGCTTGGCCAGTTGGCGCCCCTGCGTGGCGGCGCCCGCCGGGTTCATCAGAACATCGGTGCCGAAGGCCATGTTGACCCCCTCGGCGCGGCCCATCTCGAAGGCGCGCACCGTGCCCAGCGCCACCTCGTCGGCCTTGGCCTGCTGGCGCGGGTCGGATTTCGGGTTGGCATCCGCGTCGCCGAGAAACGGCTGGATCGACCACCACGCCCCCTCGTCGCGCATCATTCGCACGGTTTCCAGATCGGCCAATTGCCCGTGCTCGATGGATTTCACCCCCGCACGCAAGGCCCTCTGAATGCCTTTGGACGTATAGACATGGGCGCAGACATAGGTGCCCCAATCGGCGGCCGCCTCGACGGCGGCGCGCATCTCGTCCTCGGTGAATTGCACGCTTTCCAGCGGATCATAGAGCGAGGTCACGCCGCCGCCCGCCATGATCTTGATATGGCTTGCGCCCTTCATCAATTGCTCGCGCGCACGCCGCAGCACCTCGGCGCGGCCATCGGCAATCGCGGCTACGCCCGCGCGCTCGATATAGGCCAAGTCGCCATCGGCGCGCGGCAGATCACCCACCATGCGAAAATCGCCATGCCCCGAGGTCTGCGAGATCATCGCGCCCGAGGCAAGGATACGCGGCCCCGTGATCACACCGCGATCAATTGCCAGTTTAAGCCCGAACGCCGGCCCCCCTGTATCGCGCACCGTGGTAAAGCCGCGCATGAGCGTGGCCCCCGCCTGCCGCCCGGCCATCAGGTGAACAAAGCCGATATCGGCGCTCATCGCCTGAAGTTGCGTCACTCCCACCAGCGTGCTGTGCCAATGCGCGTCAATCAGGCCGGGGATCACCGCGCGCCCGCCGCAATCAATGCGGCGCGCGTCCTGCGGCCCCTCGCCCGCGGGCAGGATCGCGGCAATGCGCCCGCCCTCGATCAGGATATCGCGGCCCTGCTGCATCGCCAGCGTCGTGCCGTCGAAATAGCGCAGGTTGCCGAGGATCAGGGGCCTGCCCGCCCCCTGCCCGTAAGCGGCCTTTGGTGCCAGCCCGAACCCCGCGAACAGCCCCAGCACCGCCGCCATGCCACCCAGCATCTCGCGCCGTTTCAGATCGGCCTCGATACGGGCAAAGGCGGCTTGGGTCTGCGGCGCGCCGCACAAGCAGCAATCAAGGGCTCCGGGGGCGTCCGCCGCGACCGCGTCACAAACCATGCACATGAAAAATCTCCTTACTCAGAATGACTGGAAAGTAGTTTAGCCCGACGCCTCCGAAAACCAAGGCATCTTATGCCTCAAGCTCGGCATCCCAGTAAAGGAAATCGAGCCAGCTTTCGTGCAGGTGGTTGGGCGGGAACTTGCGCCCCATGTTGCGCAATTCCTCTGCCCCCGGCGCGCGCGGCGCACGCCGCAGGCTCAGCCCCGATTGCCGCAGGCTGCGCGACCCCTTGCGCAGGTTGCAAGGCGAGCACGCCGCGACCACGTTTTCCCAGCTTGTGCGCCCGCCGCGCGCACGCGGCACGACATGGTCAAAGGTCAGGTTGTCGCGCGCGCCGCAATACTGGCAGCGGAATTCGTCGCGCAGAAATAAATTAAAGCGCGTGAAGGCCACGCGCTTTTGAGGTTTTACATAATCCCGCAGAACGATCACCGAGGGTATTCGGATCGCCGTGCTCGGACTGTGGACGACGTGATCGTATTCGGCGACAATGTCGACCCTGTCCGACCAGACCGCCTTGATCGCCTCCTGCCAGGTCCAGAGCGAGAGCGGGTAATAGGAAAGCGGGCGGTAATCGGCATTGAGCACCAGCGCCGGAAATTGCCGCAGCGCGGCCGCCTCCCTTACGAACCCGGTTCTGAAATCTCCGTCCATCGCGTCACGCGCCTCTTTCCCGGCTCCCGATCACCCTCTCAAGTGCTACTATATATCGTGGCGTCAAGCTGGCAAGCCCCCGATATCGCCGCACATCTAGGCGCGTTTTAGCCCGGTTTCGTAAAACCGATGTGACAGGCTCAGGCGGCCGCGCCCGGCTCCTCGCGCGATTGGCGTTGCCACAGCGCGGCATAGCGGCCCTGCCGCGCCAGCAGGTCGGCATGGCTGCCCTCTTCCACCACGCGCCCCTCTTCCAGCACCACGATGCGATCCGCCCCCGCCACGGTCGAGAGGCGATGCGCGATCATGATCACGGTGCGCCCCTCGGCGGCGCGCGCCAGCGCATCCTGAATGTCACGCTCGGTCTCGGTATCAAGCGCGCTTGTCGCCTCATCGAGCAGCAGGATGGGCGGGTCCTTCAAGAGCGTCCGGGCAATCCCCACCCGCTGTTTCTCGCCGCCCGAGAGCTTGAGCCCGCGCTCGCCCACCTGCGTGTCATAGCCCGCAGGCAGCGACGCGATGAAATCGTGGATTTGCGCCGCGCGGGCCACCGCCTCGATCTCGGCCTGGCTCACATCGCCGCGCCCATAGGCGATATTATAGCCGATCGTGTCGTTGAAGAGCACCGTATCCTGCGGCACCACGCCGATGGCGGCGTGAAGGCTGTCAAGCGTCACATCGCGGATATCCTGCCCGTCGATCATGACCGCCCCGCCCTGCACATCGTAGAACCGGAACAAAAGCCGCCCGATGGTGGACTTGCCAGAGCCCGAGGGGCCGACCACGGCCACCGTCTGCCCGGCAGGCACATCGAGCGTCACGCCCTTGAGGATGGGCCGCGCCGGATCATAGCCGAACTCCACCGCTTCAAAGCGGACATGCGCGCCCGCGACCTTCAGCGGCGTGGCACCGGGGCGGTCGCTCACATCGGGGGCCTGCTCGAGCAGGCCGAACATCTCGCCCATATCCACCAGCGCCTGCCGGATCTCGCGATAGACGGTGCCGAGGAAGTTGAGCGGCATGGTGATCTGGATCATGTAGGCGTTGACCATGACGAAATCGCCCACCGTCATCGTGCCCGCCTGCACCCCCATGGCGGCCATGACCATCACCGCCACCAGGCCGCCGGTGATGAGGAAGGACTGGCCGAAATTGAGCAGGGCCAGCGAATAGGCGGTCATCAGGGCCGCGCGCTCATAGCCCGCCATCGCCCGATCATAGCGCGCCGCCTCGCGCGCCTCGGCGCCGAAATACTTGACGGTCTCATAGTTCAGCAGGCTGTCGATGGCCTTTTGATTGGCGTCGGTGTCTTGATTGTTCATCTCGCGGCGCAGTTTCACGCGCCATTCGGTCACCTTGAAGGTAAAGGCCACATAGGCCGCAATCACGCCCGCCACGACCACCAGATACCAGATGTCGAAGAGCACCCAGAGGATGATCCCCACCAGCAGCAATTCAAGGATCAGGGGGCCAATGGAAAAGATCAGGAATCGCAGCAGGAAATCGACGCCCTTGACGCCCCGCTCGATGATCCGGCTCAGGCCCCCGGTCTTGCGCGTGAGGTGATAGGACAGCGAGAGCGCATGGATATGCTGAAAGGTTTGCAGCGCCAGACGGCGCAGCGCGCGCTGGCCTACCTTGGCGAAAACCGCGTCGCGCAATTGCTGAAAGCCCACATTCATCAGCCGCGCCATGCCGTAGGCCACGGTCAGGCCGATGGCCCCTGCCCCCAGCATCCAGGCCGCCTCCTGCCCCTCGCCCGCCAGGGCATCGACCGCGCCCTTGTAGAAAAACGGCGTGATGACCGAGACGATCTTGGCCGCGACCAGCAGGATCAGCGACAGCACCACGCGCCGCTTCACCCATGGCTGGCCTGCGGGCCAGAGATAGGGGGCGACGCGCGCGATGGTGCGCCAGCCGCTTGCGGCGGTCGCGCTCGGGTGGGGATCGGTCTGCATCGGTGGCCTGTCTGCTGCCTTGAAAGACACAGATAGCCGGGCGGGGCGGCGATGACCAGAGCCGGGCAGGCATCTTGGTTGCGGCCGCGGGTGCGCGCGCCCTGCCCCTGCCCCTGCCCCGCCCCAGCCCAGTTTTCCCTTGGCAAACGCGCCCCGGCATGGTGCAACGCCCCCAAGACCCGCCAAGGACATGCCCGCAATGGATACCGCCTTTCTCGTCACCGCCTTCGTCGCGCTGTTCGTCATCATCGACCCCATCGGCATGACGCCGCTTTTCGTGGCGCTGACGCAGGGCATGGACAGCGCCCGCCGCCGCGCCATCGCGATCCGCGCCTGCGTTGCCGGGGCGCTGCTGATCATCGTCTTTGCGGCCTTTGGCGAGGCGGTGCTTGGCTTTATCGGCATTTCCATGCCCGCGTTTCGCATCGCGGGGGGGATATTGCTGTTTCTGACGGCGCTCGACATGCTGTTCGAGCGGCGCTCGCGCCGGCGCAAGGGGCAGGCCGATGCCGCCGAAGAGGACGAGGGCGACGATCCGTCGATCTTTCCGCTCGCCATCCCGCTCATTGCCGGGCCCGGCTCGATCACCACGGTGATCCTGCTCGTGGGCGACAAGCCGGGCATCGAGGGGCTGGCGATGGTGATCGGGGTGATGCTATCGGTGATGGCGCTGGTTTTTGTGCTGTTCCTTCTGGGCGGGCTTCTGGAGCGCGCCCTTGGCACTGTCGGGATCAACGTCGTCACGCGGCTTCTGGGGATGCTTTTGGCGGCACTCGCGGTGCAATTCGTGCTCGACGGGTTGCGCGGGTTTGGTTTGGCGGGCTGAGGGGCCATATCTGGCACATGGACAGCTTTGATCTCCCCCGTCTCGTCTATCTCGCGATCCTCGGGTCGGTGCTGGTGCTGTGGTTCGTGGTGCAGGGCCGCCAGTCGCTTGGCAAGCTGATGCAATACGCCGCCGCTTGGGGGCTGATCTTTCTCGGTGCCATCGCCGTGGTCGGGCTTTGGCAGGATATCCGCCAGACCGTGCAGCCCGGCGCCAGCGTTCTGGGCGAGAACCGCATCGCCCTGCCGCGTGCGCCCGACGGGCATTATTACCTGACCGCAGAGGTCAACGGTGCCGCCATCCGCTTTGTCGTCGATACCGGGGCGAGCCAGATCGTGCTGAGCCGCGATGATGCCGCCCGCGCGGGGATCGACACCGAAGCCCTCATCTTTACCGGCCGGGCACAAACCGCCAATGGCACCGTGCGCACCGCGCCGGTGCGCCTTGAGCGTCTCGCCATCGGCCCGATCATCGACCGGGATGTGCGCGCCGTGGTCAACGAGGGCGAGATGCAGGGCTCGCTTCTGGGGATGGACTATCTGCGCCGCTTTTCCAGCGTCGAGATCGCGGGCGAGCGGCTTATCCTGACGCGCTGAGCGCTCAGCCCAAAAGGGCCAGCGCGGGGAACATCTCGAGCAGCCAATAGGAGAAATCCGAGAACCCGCCGGTGAGCATCAAGAGGCCGATGGTCCACAACAGAAGGCCCATCACCCGCTCGATCTGTTCCATATGCCGCTTCATCCAGCCCATCAGGCCGGTCAGACGCGGCAAAAAGGCCGCGACCAGCAGGAACGGCACGCCCAGCCCGATGGCATAGACCGCGAGCAGCGTGGTGCCGCGGGCAACATTGGCCTCGGAGGCGGCCAGCGACAGGATCGCGCCCAGTTGCGGGCCGATGCAGGGCGTCCAGCCAAAGGCGAATGCCAGCCCCAGCACATAGGCCCCGAGGGACGAGCCGCCGCGGTCGCCCGCGTCAAGCCGCGCCTCGCGGTCAAGGAATTTGAGGCGGTAGATGCCGATGAAATGCGCACCGAACCCCATCACGAGGATGCCCGCGATGGTGTTGAACCAGTCCTGATATTGCAGGAAGGCCCGCCCCAGCGCCGAGGCGGTAAAGCCAAGGAACAGGAAGACCGTCGACAGCCCCAGCACGAAGAACAGCGCCGGGATCACCGCCCGCGCCCGCGCCGCGCCATCCTGCGACAGATCGTTGAGGCTCACCCCGCTGATATAGGCCAGGTAGGGCGGCACGATGGGCAAGACGCAGGGGCTGAGGAAGGACACGACCCCCGCCAGAAGCGCCGCGATGAGGGCGGGCAAAAGCGCCGCGTCGATGATTTCTATGCCAAACATGGCCCCCACATAACCGGTCGCGCCGCCCGCGTCATCAGACAGTCTGTCACATCCTTGTGGACAGGCTGTAACAGCGCCGCTATCTGCGGGCCATGACCCCGGATCACACCCTCGATGCGCGCGGCCTTCTGTGCCCGCTTCCCGTGCTCAAGCTGCGCAAGCGGCTGAAATCGCTGGCCGTGGGCGAGGTGATCGCGCTCTGGGCCGATGATCCGGCGGCGGTGATCGACGTGCCGCATTTCTGCGCCGAGAGCGGTCACGCGCTGGTCTCGACCCGCGACGAGGCGGGCGGGCAGGTCTATGTCATCCGCAAGAGCGGCTGAAGCAATTTCAGAAAAGGTTGACAGAGCTTTTCGGTTTGAAATTGCGAAAAATGACATCGGACACAAAGCCGGACGTGTCATCGGCTCGCAACCGAAGTCAGACGGCCCCAGCCGTAGCCCTGCCAGAAAGGCGCGGCTCCCTCAACATCCCCTTCAGGCCAACAGACATCGCCCGCAAAGAAAAAGCCCGGATGATCCTCTCATCCGGGCCAATTTTCTTGGGCTCAGGCCCGCGTCAGGACACGTCCTTGTAGCTCACCTCGCGGGCGTCGCCGCCGGTCTTTTCTCGCCGCACCAGAAGCCGGTTGAGCGCGTTGACATAGGCCTTGGCCGAGGCCACGACCGTATCGGTATCCGCCGATTGCCCGGTGACGATGCGGCCCGCCTCTTCCATGCGCACGGAAACCGTGGCCTGCGCGTCGGTGCCCTCGGTGACGGCGGCCACCTGGTAGAGTTGCAGCCGTGCCTCATGCGGGAAAATCGCCTTGACCGCGTTGAAGGTGGCATCCACCGGGCCGTCGCCGGTGGCCTCGGTCGAGACCTCGCGCCCGTCGATCAGCATCGTCAGGCTGGCCTGTTGCGGGCCATCCGTGCCGCAGACCACCTGCAAGCGCTTGATCTGCAAGCGGTCGCCCTCATCATCAAGCCCGGCATTCACCAGCGCGATCAGGTCTTCGTCATAGACCTCCTTCTTGCGGTCGGCGAGATCCTTGAAGCGCACGAAGATATCGGCCAACTGGTTGCCGGCCAACTCATAGCCCAGATCGTGCAGTTTCGAGCGCAGCGCGGCGCGCCCCGAATGCTTGCCCATGACAAGGCTGGTGGAGGCGAGGCCCACATCCTCGGGGCGCATGATCTCGAAGGTCTCGGCATTCTTGAGCATCCCGTCCTGATGGATGCCCGATTCATGGGCAAAGGCGTTCCTGCCGACGATGGCCTTGTTTGGCTGCACAAGAAAGCCCGAGACGGCAGAGACCCGGCGCGAGATATGCATGATCTTGCGTGTGTCGATGCCGGTCTCATAGGGCATGATGTCGCCGCGCACCTTGAGCGCCATCACCACCTCTTCCAGCGCGGTGTTGCCCGCGCGCTCGCCCAAGCCATTGATCGTGCACTCGATCTGCCGCGCGCCCCCCGCCACGGCGGCGAGCGAGTTGGCCGTGGCCATGCCAAGATCGTTGTGGCAATGGGTGGCGAATACCACCTCATCCGCGCCCGGCACCGTCTCGATCAGGCGCCGGATCAGTTCGGCGCTCTCCACCGGCGCGGTATAGCCCACCGTGTCGGGAATGTTGATCGTGGTGGCCCCCGCCTTGATCGCGATTTCCACAACGCGGCACAGGTAATCCCATTCGGTGCGGGTGGCATCCATCGGCGACCATTGCACATTATCGCAGAGGTTGCGCGCGTGCGTCACGGTCTCGTGGATGCGCTCGGCCATCTGGTCGCGGTCGAGACCGGGAATCGCGCGGTGCAGCGGCGAGGTGCCGATGAAGGTGTGGATGCGCGGGCTTGGCGCATGTTTCACGGCCTCCCAGCAGCGGTCGATATCCGTGAGGTTGGCGCGGGCGAGGCCACAGATGGTGGCGTTTCTGGCGTTCTTCGCGATCTCGCTGACGGCGCGGAAATCGCCCTCGGAGGCGATGGGAAATCCCGCCTCGATGATATCGACGCCCATATCGTCGAGCAGCCCGGCGATCTCGAGCTTTTCTTCGTGGGTCATGGTCGCGCCGGGGCTTTGCTCGCCGTCGCGCAAGGTCGTGTCGAAAATCAACACGCGATCCTTCTTCGCCTTTGGCGAAACGCGGTCATTGGTCGTGTTTGTCATGTCGGTCTCTTTCGGTTGATCCTAAGCCTTGTGGCGCGAGGTAGCACATCCTCTGAGCGCTCGCGCCGGGCGGCACGCTCAGAGGCGGCTAAGGCCTAGGCACAGCACGCGCGCCGCGCGGCATACGCGGACAGGGCAGGCGATATGTGCGACAGCGATCATGACACGGACTATAGGCGGCGTTTGGGCGCTTGAAAAGCCCGAAAAAGGGGGTTGAAGCGGTGGCGCGTTCGGCTAGGTCCGGCCTCATGGAAAAGGCTTTGATCATCGGCGCGTCGGGCGGCATCGGGCGGGCGCTTGTCGCCGCATTGAGCGCGCGCGGCGCGGCGGTGACGGCGCTCTCGCGCGCAGGTGACGGGCTGGACGTGACCGATGAGGCGTCTGTCGCGGCGGCGCTTGGGGGGCTTGAGGGGCCTTATGATCTGGTTTTGGTGGCCACGGGCGCGCTGGAGATCGACGGGGCCGCGCCGGAAAAATCCCTGCGGCAGGTGAACGCGCGGGCGATGATGGATCAATTCGCGCTCAATTGCGTGGGGCCGTCGCTGGTGCTCAAACACGCCGTGCGCCTCGTGCCCCGCGACCGGCGCAGCGTGTTTGCCGCGCTCTCGGCGCGCGTGGGCTCCATCGGCGACAACCGGTTCGGCGGATGGTATAGCTACCGCACCGCCAAGGCAGCGCTCAACCAGATGATCCATACCGGGGCGATTGAATTGGCGCGCACGCACCGGCAGGCCGTTTGCGTGGCGCTGCATCCCGGCACGGTGGCCACGCCCTTTACCGAGAAATATCTCGGTCGTCACCCGGCGGTCACCCCTGACGAGGCGGCGGCGCATTTGCTGTCGGTCATCGACGGGCTTGGCCCCGAGGACACCGGAGGGTTCTTCGACTGGAAGGGCGAAAGGGTGCCGTGGTGAGCCGTCTGGTTCTGGTGCTCGGCGATCAGCTTTGCCACGACATCCCGGCGCTGCGCGAGGCCGATCCTGCGCGCGATATCGTGGTCATGGCCGAGGTGATGGAGGAAGGCACATATGTGCCCCACCACCCCAGGAAAATCGCGCTGGTGCTGTCGGCGATGCGCCATTTTGCCGAGGAATTGCGCGCGGGCGGCTGGCAGGTGGCCTATACGCGGCTGGATGACCCCGGTGCCAGCCGATCCATCGTCGGTGAATTGTTGCGCCGCGCGCAGGAACATGGCGCAGGAGAGGTGATTGCAACCCAGCCCGGCGAATGGCGGCTCATTGCGGCGCTGGAGGCCGCACCGTTGCGGGTGCGGCAACTGCCCGATGACCGGTTTTTGTGTTCTCTGGACGAGTTCGACCAATGGGCCGAGGGGCGCCGCGAACTGCGGATGGAGTATTTCTACCGCGAGATGCGGCGCAAGACCGGCCTCATGATGGAGGGCGACAAACCCGCGGGCGGCAAGTGGAACTATGACCACGACAACCGCAAACCGGCGCAGGCCGACATGCTGCGCGCAGGGCCCATGCGGTTTGAGCCTGACGCGATCACCCGCGACGTGCTCAATCTGGTCGAGGCGCGATTTGGCGGCAATTTCGGCGAGTTGCGCCCGTTCTGGTTTGCCGTCACGCGCGCCGATGCCGCCCGCGCGCTGGATCATTTCGCAGCGCATTTGCTGCCGGAGTTCGGCGATTTCCAGGACGCGATGGTGACCGGTGACCGGTTTGTGCATCACTCGGTGATTTCCATGTATTTGAATATCGGCTTGCTCAAAGCCGGGGATATCTGCGCCCGCGTGGTTGAGGAATGGCAAGCAGGGCGCGTGCCGATCAACGCCGCCGAGGGCTATATCCGGCAGGTGATCGGCTGGCGCGAATATATGCGCGGCATCTATTTCCGCGAGGGGCCAGATTATACGGCGCGCAACGCGCTTGGTCACACCCGCGCCCTTCCGGCGCTTTACTGGGGCGGCGAGACGCGGATGAACTGCGTCGCGCAAGCCGTTGAACAAACGCGGCAAGAGGCCTACGCCCACCATATCCAGCGGCTGATGGTGACCGGCAATTTCGCGCTTCTGGCGGGGATTGATCCGGCGCAGGTGCATGACTGGTATCTTGCCGTCTATGCCGATGCCTTTGAATGGGTCGAGGCCCCCAATGTGATCGGCATGAGCCAGTTTGCCGATGGCGGGATCATCGCGTCGAAACCCTATGTCTCGTCAGGCAATTACATCGCGAAAATGTCGGATTACTGCGCCGCCTGCGCCTATTCGGTGAAGCAGAAGACCGGGCCGGAGGCCTGCCCCTTCAACCTGCTTTACTGGGATTTCGTGATCCGCCACCGCGACCGCTTTGGCCTCAATCCCCGCATGGGGCCGGTTTACCGCACATGGGACAGGATGGCCGAGAACCGCCGCGAAACCGTGCTGCGCGATGCGGCCTGCCTGCTGGCGCGGCTCGACGCGGGCGCGGTCGTCTGATTAGTCGCTGCCGGTGACGTTATCGGCCAGCACGCCATCCTCCCATGTGCCGCTCGCCTCTTGTCCACTGGCATAGCGCATCGTGCCCTCGCCCTGCCGTTTGCCCGCAAGAAACATGCCCTCGTAAACATCGCCATTGGCATAGGTGGCCACGCCGCGGCCCGAAATCTCGCCCTCGCGCCATTCGCCCTCATAGACGAAGCGATCGTTTTCGGGCGTGTCGGGGCTGTCGGGGATGGTGATCCTGCCCTGTCCGTGGCGCTGGCCGTTGACGAACCCGCCCTCATAGACGGTGCCATCGGGATAGGTTGCGATGCCCTGGCCGTGGCGCTGCCCGTCCTGCCACTGGCCCTCGTAGCGATAGCCGTCGGGGAATGTCATGACGCCGTGGCCGTGGTTGCGCGCATCCTTGAATTCGCCCTCGTAGACCAGACCGTTGGGATAGGTGGCGCGGCCCGTGCCCTCGATCACGCCACCCACCCACGCGCCCTCGTAGGTAGAGCCGTCGGGATAGGTGATCTTGCCCTCGCCATTGGCGAGATCGTCGCGAAACTGCCCCTCATAGACCGAGCCATCCGGGTAGCTCACCCGGCCCGTGCCGGAAATCTTGCCCCCCTGCCATTCGCCCTCGTAGCGATAGCCATCGGTGCCGGTAAACACCCCCTGTCCGTGGCGCAAATCGTCGCGGAATTCGCCCTCGTAGACATCACCATTGGCATAGCTCACGCGGCCCCGGCCCTCACGCTGCCCGGCCACGAGATCGCCCTCGTAGACATCGCCATTGGGCTGGATGAGCTTGCCGGTGCCGTCGATCTGGCCATCCTTCCAGGTGCCGTCAAAGATCAGACCGTCGGGCATGATGAGCTTGCCGCTGCCCTCGCGCGCGCCGCGCGCCACCTCGCCCTCGTAGATCGCGCCATCGGGATAGGTGATGGTGGCGCGGCCTTCCTTGACGCCGCGCACCCAATCGCCCTCGTAGCGATAGCCGCCGGGGCTTTCCATGCGGCCGGTGCCGTGATGCATGGCATTCAGAAACCCGCCCTCATAGCGCACGCCATTGGCATAGACCGCGACGCCCTGGCCGGTGATCTCGCCCTCGACCCATTCGCCCTCATAGGTGCCGCCATCGGCAAAGACGATCTTGCCGATCCCGTGCGGCTTGCCGCGCTCGAACTCGCCCTCGTAGACCGAGCCGTTGGGAAAGCGCGCGACACCGCGCCCGCGGATCTCTCCCTCGGCCCAGTCGCCGGTATATTCATAGCCGTTGGGCAGGGTATAGGTGCCGGTGCCGTGCTGGAGCCCGTCCTTGAACGTGCCCTCGTAGATGCCGCCATCGTCATATTGCTTGGTCTGGACGTTGCCATCCTGCGCCAGAACACTCGTGCCCGCGACAAGCATGGCCGCCAAAATCGTCTCTATCGGAAAACGTGTCATCTCTGCCCCGGTGCCTCAAGCCTGCCCGATCCTGTGGCGGGTCGGGCCAAATCTAGAGGAGCGGCCGCGATGTGACAACGGGTTTCGGGCAAATCGGCTTTTCCTCGCGTGGCGATCTGCTAGATCAAAGGCAAAGCGGCAAGGGGATGCGCATGTCCGAGATGTTTCGCCTGACATTGGCACAGCTCAACCCGACGGTGGGCGATCTGGCGGGCAACGCGGCGCTGGCGCGGCGGGCGTGGGAGACGGGGCGCGCGGCGGGCACCGATCTCGTGGCGCTGCCCGAGATGTTCGTGACCGGCTACAACCCGCAGGACCTGGTGCTGAAACCGGCCTTTCATCAGGCGGCCATCGCCACCATTGATGCGCTGGCGCGCGATTGCGCCGACGGCCCGGCGCTTGCCATCGGCGGCCCGGCGCTCGATGGTGTGGGGCTTTATAATGGCTATTACGTCTTGCAGGGCGGGCGTGTGACGGCGCGCGTGCTCAAGCATCACCTGCCCAACGAGACCGTATTCGACGAAAAACGCCTCTATGCGAGCGGGCCTGTGACAGGGCCCTATGCGGTGGCGGGCCTGCGCATCGGCTCGCCCATCTGCGAGGATGCCTGGCATCCGGATGTGGCCGAGACACTGGCCGAGACGGGGGCCGAAATCCTGCTCGTGCCCAACGGCTCGCCGCATTACCGCGAGAAAATGGTCGTGCGCCAGAACCTGATGGTGGCCCGCGTGGTCGAGACCGGGCTGCCGCTGGTCTATCTCAACATGGTCGGCGGGCAGGATGACCAAGTGTTTGACGGCGGCTCTTTCGTGCTCAACCCCGGCGGCGCGCTGGCGCTGCAACTGCCGATGTTCGAAGAGGCGGTGGCGCATGTGGATTTCACGCGCGGGGCGGATGGCTGGCGCGCCAATCCCGGCCCGCTTGCCCATCTGCCTGACGATCTCGAGCAGGATTATCACGCCATGGTTCTGGCCTTGCGCGATTACCTGCGCAAGGCGGGATTTTCCAAGGTTTTGCTGGGCCTTTCGGGCGGGGTGGACAGCGCGATTGTGGCCACGATCGCCGTGGATGCGCTGGGCGCGGAGAATGTGCGCTGCGTGATGCTGCCCTCGGAATATACCTCGCCCGAGTCGCTGGAGGATGCCCGCGCCGTGGCCGGAAATCTCGGCTGCCATTATGACGTTGTGCCGATTTCCGAGGGGCGCGCGGCGATCACCGCCACGCTCGCGCCGCTTTTCGAGGGCACCGCGCCGAATCTGACCGAGGAGAATATCCAGTCGCGGCTGCGCGGCTTGCTGCTCATGGCGCTTTCCAACAAGTTCGGCGGGATGCTGCTGACTACCGGCAACAAATCCGAGGTGGCGGTGGGTTATGCCACGATCTATGGCGACATGGCAGGCGGCTACAACCCGATCAAGGATCTCTACAAGACCCGCGTTTTCGAGATCTGCCGCTGGCGCAACGCCCACACCCGCGCCTGGATGGCGGGGCCTGCGGGCGAAGTGATCCCGCCGCGCGTGATCGACAAACCCCCCAGCGCCGAATTGCGCGCTGACCAGAAGGACAGCGATTCGCTGCCCGATTACCCGGTGCTCGACGGCATCCTGCACATCCTTGTCGATCAGGACGGCGCGATTGCCGATTGCGTGGCGGCAGGCTTTGACGAGGCCGATGCCCGGCGGGTGGAGCACCTGCTTTACATCAGCGAATACAAGCGTTTTCAGGCCGCCCCCGGCACAAGGCTCACCTCGCGCGCCTTCTGGCTTGACCGGCGGTATCCGATCGTCAACCGCTGGCGCGACCGTTGACGCACGCAGATGTGACTTGCGCTGTGCGGCGCGGCAGGCAGGCTGCCCACAGGAGGCGCGACATGCGACAGATTTTCCTCTGCGCCCTGCTCTGGGTGCTTGGCGGCGGCGCGGCCCTTGCCTGCGGGCCCGAGAGCGATTGCCGCGTGGGCGCGCGCACCTACCGTGTCGCCCTGCCCGAGGAAGACCGACCGGTAGGGGCCATCGTCTATGCGCATGGCTATCGCGGATCGGCGGAGGCGGTGATGCGCAATGGCAGCCTGCGCCGCCTCGCCGCGGAGGAGGGCCTCGCGCTCATCGCGCTCGAGTCGCGCGAGGACGATTGGGTGATCCCCCACGCCCCCCGACATGCGGGCACTGACGGCGCCGAGGAATTCGCCTATGTCGAGGCGGTGCTTGCCGATGCCGCGCGGCGCTTTGCCATCGACCGGGCGCGCGTGATCGGGGCGGGGTTTTCCTCGGGCGCGATGCTGATGTGGACGCTGGCCTGCGAGATGCCCGCGCGGTTCGCAGGCATCATCGCCGTGGCGGGCACCTTCTGGCAGCGCCCGCCCGAGGGGTGCGCCACGCCGGTGACAAGCCTTGTGCATGTGCATGGCACCAGCGATCCCATCGTGCCGCTGAGCGGCCGCGCGATCCGCGAGACATGGCAGGGCGATGTGGGCGAGGCACTGGCGATGTATCGCCGTCTTGGCGGATTCGGTGCGGCGCAGCCCCCCGCGCCCGAGGGGCTTGACTGCGAAAGCTGGCGCAATGCGAAAGGCGCGGTGCTCGATTTCTGCCTGCATCCCGGCGGGCATTCGCTGCGCACGGGGTATCTGGGCTTCGGGCTGGAGCGGTTGCGCGCGGCGGGGCGGATATAGAGCGGGTGCGGCCTCACTCCCACCAGCGGTCTACGGTGGCGATATCGGCATCGGACCAGCCGAAATGGTGGGCGAATTCATGCACCACCACATGCGCGATCAACTCTTCCAGCGCCACGTCGCCCCGCTCGCGCCACTCGTCAAGGATCGGCTCGCGGAAAATCCATACCGTATCGGGGCCAAGCGGCTGATCGAACAGTGATTTTTCGGTGAGCGGAATGCCATCGTAAAGCCCGGTCAGATCGCGCGCATCGTCGATCTCCAACTCGGCGAGGATATGCGCGGGGGGCCAGTCCTCGACCAGCAACACGACCGCATCGGCCGCCGCCCGAAACTGGGGCGGCAGCGTGTCGATGGCGGCCTGCGCGAGGCGCTCGAACTCGGCGAGGGAGGGGGCTGCGTGATCCATCCCCGTCCTATCGGGCATGGAGCGGGATTTGTAAATCCGCGCCATGCCTGCGGCGTCAGAGCGCGGGTTGATAGCTCATCGGCTGATAGCGATAGCCCACGCCCGTTTCCTCGACATAGCCGATAGCGGGCCACGGCATGTGATAGCCGACAAAGGGGATGCGGTCGGCGGCCATCATCGCCAGAAGCCGTTTGCGGGTGGCCACCGCCTGCGCCTTGTCCATGTCGAATTTCACCTCCCAGTCGGGATGGGCGAGCGACCAGACCGAGTGATTGGCGAAATCGGCGGCAAGAAGAAGCTGCTTGCCCTCGCTTTCGAGCATGTAGCCGGTATGGCCCGACGTGTGGCCATGGGCGGCCATCGCGGTGATGCCCGAGGCCACGCTGTCGCCGTCGCCGATCATGCGGGTGCGCTCGGCCAGCGGGCGCATGTTGCTGTCGAAAAGCGCGTCCCCGGCGGCGGCCCAGTGGTCGAATTCGGTGGCCGAGGTGGTGTAATCGGCATTGGGGAATGTCGGCGCACCGCCACTCATCAGCCCGCCGATATGGTCGCCATGCATATGGGTGATGACGACGTGATCCACCTGATCGGGGCTATAGCCCGCCGCCGCCAGCGCGCCGGTGATGCCGGGGGCGTCAAGCCCGGTATCAAACAGGACAAGCGCCGCGCCGGTATTGACCACCGTGGGGGTAAAGAAGAACTGCGCCGCATCGGTGGGCAGGTTGGCGGCCTCTGAGACGGCACCGAATTCCTCGGCGCTGACATTGATGCCGAAAATGGAATGCGGATCGGGGCGCGGCGCGGTGGCGGCCAGAAGCGTCGTCACCTCGAACGCGCCCAGCGTCACGCGGTTGAACCGGGTGGTGCCGGTGCCCATCATCGGGGCTGCGGCGCGGGTGGCGGTGGCGGTTGCCGCGGCAAAAGGCAGGGCGGCGGCCGAGGCCAGCAGGCTGCGGCGGGTGAGTGCGGTGGAACGGGACATGATATTCTCCTGTCGGATTGGTCTGGAGCGACTGTAGCCCAATATCACACAGGGCGTGCGGCTCTCACGTAAAATTGAGCGCGGGCCTGCGACGAATGGGCGGTTTCACACCGGCGGCAAAGGGCGTAACCTGCGGCCATGATGAGCCTCTTTGCCAATCGCGATTACACCCGCCTCTTTGCCGCGCAGGTCGTGGCGCTTCTGGGCACGGGGCTTTTGACCGTGGGGCTTGGCCTTCTGGCCTATGATCTGGCGGGGGCGCGGGCGGGCGTGGTGCTGGGCACGGCCTATACCATCAAGATGGTGGCCTATGTCGGCCTCTCGCCGCTGGCGCAGGCCCTCGCGCAGCGCCTGCCGCGCAAGGCGGTGCTGATCGGGGCCGATGCGATTCGCGCGGGGGTGGCGCTCTGCCTGCCTTTCGTCACCGATCTGTGGCAGGTCTACGTGCTCATCTTCGTGTTGCAGGCGGCCTCGGCCACCTTTACCCCGGCCTATCAGGCGGTGCTGCCCGATATCCTGCCCGATGAGCGCGACTATACCCGCGCGCTGTCGCTGTCGCGCATGGCCTATGATCTGGAAAATCTGCTCAGCCCGGCAGTGGCGGGGCTGTTGCTGGCGGTGATGAGCTATCACTGGCTGTTCATGGGCACATTCGCGGGGTTTGTCGCCTCTGCCGTTCTGGTGGCGCTTGCGACGATTCCGGCGCTTGGCCGCGCCGCCGCCGACCGCCCGTTCCGCGAGCGGCTCACGCGGGGGCTGCACATCTATCTGGCCACGCCGCGCCTGCGCGGGCTGCTCGCGCTCAATTTCGCCGCGGCGGCGGTCGGGGCCTTCGTGCTGGTCAACACGGTGGTTCTGGTGCGCCACGGGCTGGGTGGCGGCGAAAGCGATCTGGCGGTGGCGATGGCGGCCTTTGGCGCAGGCTCGATGGCGGCGGCGCTGGGGCTGCCGCGGCTGCTCGATCGCCTGCCCGACCGTCGGGTGATGGTGGCAGGCGCGCGGGGGCTGATGGTCTCGGCGCTGCTGATGGGGGCGGTGCTGTGGCTGGAGGGCGTGCCGGGATGGGCGGTGTTCCTGCCGGTCTGGGCGCTGTTTGGCGGACTTTATGCGAGCGTGCTCACCCCCTCGGGGCGGCTGTTGCGGCGCTCGGCCCATGCCGGGGATCGCCCCGGCGTCTTTGCCGCGCAATTCGCGCTCAGCCATGCCTGCTGGCTGGTGACCTATCCGCTGGCGGGCTGGGCCGGTTCCGCACTGGGGATGGGGCCTGCGCTGATGATCATGGGTGCGCTCGCGGGGGGCGCGCTGATCGTGGTGGCGCGGGTCTGGCCCGCCGGTCTGCCCGATGCACCGCAACACGGCCACCCCGACCTGCCCCCCGATCACCCGCATCTGCGCGCACATGGCCACGCCCCGCACGCGCACCCGCTGGTGATCGACGACGAGCACCGCAGCTGGCCAAGCCACGGCTGAGCGCGCGCGCCCCGCAATCTGGACAATGCCGCGCCCCTGTGACACAGCCACGGCCACAGTCAGGAGACGCCGATGACCACCACCCGCTTCGCCCCCTCGCCCACCGGCTATATCCATGTGGGCAACCTGCGCACCGCGCTGATGAACTATCTCATTGCCGCCAAGGCGGGGGGCACGTTCATCCTGCGCATCGACGACACCGACCCGGAACGCTCGCGCGAGGAATATGTCGACGCGATCAAGCACGATCTGGAGTGGCTCGGCCTGCACTGGGACCGGGTGGAGCGGCAATCCGAACGGCTTGACCGCTATGCCGAGGCCGCCGACCGGCTGCGCGCCATGGGGCGGTTCTACGAGGCATTCGAGACGCCCGTGGAGCTTGACCTCAAGCGCAAGAAACAGCTCAACATGGGCCGCCCGCCGGTCTATGACCGCGCGGCGCTGGCGCTTTCCGAGGACGAGCGCGCGCGGCTGCGCGCCGAGCGGGGGCCAGGTGTGTGGCGCTTCAAGCTCGATCAGGAACGGATCGTCTGGCCCGATGGTATCCTGGGCGAGATTTCCATTGATGCCGCCTCGGTCTCCGATCCGGTGCTGATCCGCGCCGATGGTCAGGTGCTTTATACGCTGGCCTCGGTGGTGGATGATGTCGAGATGGGGGTAACGGATGTGGTGCGCGGGTCGGACCATGTGACCAACACCGCCACCCAAATCCAGATCATCGAGGCGCTGGGCGGCACGCCCCCGCGTTTCGCGCATCACTCGCTCTTGACCGGGCCGCAGGGCGAGGCGCTCTCGAAACGTCTCGGCACGCTGTCACTGCGCGACCTGCGCGCGCGCGGGGTGGAGCCGATGGCGCTTCTGTCTCTGATGGCGCGGCTTGGCTCGGCCGATCCGGTAGAGTTGCGCAGCGACATGGCCGCACTGATCGAGGGTTTCGATATCGAGCGTTTCGGCAGCGCGCCGACCAAGTTCGACGAGGCCGACCTCTTCCCGCTCACCGCGCGGATCATCGCGGCCCGGCCCTATGAGGAAGTGGCCGACACCATCGCCGCGCTGGGCGTGCCCGAGGAGATTGCCCCGCAATTCTGGGAGGTCACCCGCGAGAACATCACCACGCTGGCCGATCTGGAGGGCTGGTGGCGGCTCTTTCGCGACGGGGCGGAACCGGTGATCGACGACGAGGATCGCGCCTTTGTCGCGCAGGCGCTGGCGCTCTTGCCCGAGGGGCCGCATGACGCCGGGACCTGGGGCAAATGGACCGCCGAGGTCAAGGCCGCGACGGGGCGCAAGGGCAAGGGCCTCTTCATGCCGCTCAGGAAGGCGCTGACCGGGCAGGCGCATGGGCCCGACATGGCCCGCGTGCTGCCGCTCTTGCAGGTGATCCGCGCCAAGAGCTGAAAGGATTGCGCCGGCGGCGCGGTGCCCGGCCGGCCCTTTACAGCCCCTCGTAGGTGCATAGCGTATGCACCTCCATTCCCATTGCCTCGAGCCGCTCATGCCCGCCCAGATCGGGCAGATCGACGATGAAGGCACAGCCGGTGATCGCCCCGCCAAGCCGCTCGATGAGCCTGATGCCCGCCGCCGCCGTGCCGCCGGTGGCCAGCAGGTCATCCACCAGAAGCACCCGCTCGCCGGGCTGGATCGCGTCGTCGTGGATCTCGATCACGGCCTCGCCATATTCGAGTTGATACTCCTCCGAAATCACCGCGCCGGGCAGTTTGCCCTTCTTGCGGATTGGCACGAACCCGACCGAGAGCTGATGCGCAATCGCGCCGCCAAGGATGAAGCCGCGCGCCTCCAGCCCCGCCACCTTGTCGATGGGCTGGCCCGCGTAAGGATGCAGCATCTGGTCGATGGCGATGCGAAAGCCGCGCGGATCGGCGAAAAGCGTGGTCACGTCGCGAAAGAGAATCCCCTCATGCGGGAAATCGACGATGGTGCGGATATAGTCCTGAACGGTCTTTTGCGGGGGCATCGCGGCTCTCCGGGCGGTTGCGCATTGCTTCTGCCGCAGGGGCGCGCGGCACGCAAGGGTTCAGAGCGCGCCGCGATAGTCGGCGATGGCCTGCGTCAGCGCGCTCACCGCGTAGAGCGTCATCGCAAACACCCCGACGCAAAGCCCGAAATTGAGCGCCGATTGCGCCAGCCGCGCCCACCGCCCCTGCGGGTTGCCGAGAAAGGCGATCTCGGGGCGCAAGAGAAAGCGCGACGCGATATAGCCAAACCGCAGCGCCGCCAGAACCCAGTAGATGACATGCAGGATGACGATATCATGCGCGCGCGACAGGTAGCTGGCGAACCCCACCACCAGAACCCAGCGGATCACCTGGAATATCTCGTCCGCCAGTGCCTCGAACTGGCGGCCCATGGCATGGCGCCAGGTCTGATCGGTGAGTTTGTCGATGAGGCGGGACATGGGGCATGTGATGGGGCCTGCGCGTGGCCCTGTCCAGCCATGTGACGGCGCGCGCGCGCAGATGTGAGCGGCGGCTGGTGTTCGATATCTGACAGATGCTGCCCAGTGCTGATCCGGCCCGCCATGTTGCGAAAATGCCGTGCGGGAGGCGGCGCGTGGGGCCTGAAGGGGACGTTCAGGGCGC
>DISF01000026.1 GCA_002421985.1 Roseovarius sp. UBA6217
CCTCTTCGACGGCATCCCGCTCGACAAGGTGTCGGTTTCCATGACCATGAACGGCGCGGTGATCCCGATTCTGGCCAGTTTCATCGTCGCGGGCGAAGAGCAGGGCCATGACAAGGCGCTGCTTTCGGGGACCATCCAGAACGATATTCTCAAGGAATTCATGGTCCGCAACACCTATATCTATCCGCCCGCGCCCTCGATGCGGATCGTGTCGGACATCATCGGCTACACCGCCGAGCACATGCCGAAATTCAACTCGATCTCGATTTCGGGCTATCACATGCAGGAGGCGGGCGCGAACCTCGTTCAGGAGCTGGCCTATACGCTGGCGGATGGTCGCGAATATGTGCGCGCGGCCATCGCGGCGGGCATGGATGTGGACAGCTTTGCGCCGCGGCTCTCGTTCTTTTTCGCCATCGGGATGAATTTTTTCATGGAGGCCGCGAAGCTGCGCGCGGCGCGGCTCTTGTGGCACCGGATCATGAGCGAATTCGGCGCGAAGGACGAGAAATCCAAGATGCTGCGCACCCATTGCCAGACCAGCGGCGTCAGCCTTCAGGAACAAGACCCCTATAACAACGTGATCCGCACCGCCTATGAGGCGATGAGCGCGGTTCTGGGCGGCACGCAGTCGCTTCATACCAACGCGCTCGACGAGGCGATTGCCCTGCCCACCGAGTTCTCGGCCCGCATCGCGCGCAATACGCAGTTGATCTTGCAGGAAGAAACCGGCGTGACCAAGGTGGTCGATCCGCTGGCGGGCTCTTACTATGTCGAAAAGCTCACCCATGATCTGGCCGAAAAGGCCTGGGAATTGATCGAGGAGGTCGAGGTGATGGGCGGCATGACCAAGGCGGTCGAGAGCGGAATGCCCAAGCTGCGCATCGAGGAGACGGCGGCGATGCGGCAGGCGATGATCGACCGGGGCGAGGAGGTGATCGTCGGCGTCAACAAGTATCGCAAGGAAAAGGAAGACCCGATCGACATTCTCGATGTCGATAACGTCAAGGTGCGCGAGAGCCAGATTGCCCGGCTGGAACGCATCCGCGCCACCCGCGATCAGGCCGCCTGCGATGCGGCGCTGAACGAGTTGACGCGCCGCGCGCGCGAGGGCGGCAATCTTCTGGACGCGGCGGTCGAGGCGGCGCGCGCGCGTGCCACGGTGGGGGAAATCAGCATGGCACTGGAAAAGGAATTCGGACGCCACCGCGCCGAGGTGCGCACGCTGGCGGGCGTCTATGGCGCGGCCTACGCGGGCGACGCGGGCTTTGCCGCGATCCAGCAGGATGTCGAGAAATTCGCCGAGGAAGAGGGGCGACGCCCCCGGATGCTGGTGGTCAAGATGGGGCAGGACGGGCATGACCGCGGTGCCAAGGTGATCGCCACGGCGTTTGCCGATATCGGCTTTGACGTGGATGTCGGCCCCTTGTTCCAGACGCCCGAGGAGGCGGCGCAGGACGCCATCGACAACGATGTGCATATCGTCGGAATCTCGTCGCAGGCCGCCGGGCACAAGACGCTCGCGCCCAAGCTCATCGCCGCGCTGAGCGAGCGTGGCGCGGGGGATATCCTTGTGATCTGCGGCGGGGTGATCCCGCAGCAGGATTACGATTTTCTACGAGAGGCCGGGGTCAAGGCGATCTTTGGTCCCGGCACCAACATCCCCGAGGCGGCGCGCGATATCCTCGCGCTCATCCGCGCGGCGCGGCGGTAGGCGGCGGGGGGGCAAGTTCGGGGGCGTCAGCGATCAGACGGGTGGTTGACGCCATCGACCCACGGGATCGGGTCGAAATCGCGCGGGTTCACCCCCTCGATCGCGCCGAGATTGACGCCGTATTCGTTCGGGTTCGAGCGGCGGCGGTGATGGGTGTAGATGCCGCAGATGCTGCAAAACCAGTGTTGTGCCGTGCCGGTGCCCCATTGGTAGAGCGTCAGGGCCTCGGCCCCCTTGACGATCTCGAGATCGTCGAGCGCGACGCTGATCGTGGCCGGGCCGGGCCGCGCCTGCGGCAAAAGCTGCAATCGCAGCGACGCGCGTCGCCCAAACCGGGATCGCGCGGGCGCAGGCGCAATTCAACCGCGCCGCAATGGCAGGTGGCCTTGAGGGGGGTGGTCATCGGCGCCTCCTTACACGGGGGATGGGTGTCTGGCGAAAGCGATAGCGCGCCGCAGGGCTGGGCGGCACCCCGCCATGCCGCGCCCAAAAGCGCGGCCCCCCCAGCCGCACGAATACCGGCAGCGCGAGCACCGCCCCCGCGACAAAGCCGCCTGCATGCGCCCAATAGGCGACGCCGCCCATATCGGGGCTGCTGCCCAGCCCCGCGAGCACCTGGATGGCGAACCACAGCAAAAGCACCAGCGCCGCCGGGATGGTGATGATGCGCACGAAAACGATGAAGATCAGCAGCACATCCACCCGCGCGCGCGGAAACAGCAGCAGGTAGCCGCCCATCACCCCCGCGATCGCGCCCGACGCGCCCACCGTCGGCACCATCGAGCCCGGCCCGCCCAACACATGCGCCACCCCCGCCGCGATGCCCGTCGCAAGGTAGAAGGCGAGATAGGGCAGATGGCCCATCCGATCCTCGAGATTGTCGCCGAATATCCACAAGAACAGCATGTTGCCCGCAAGATGCATCACGCCGCCATGCAGGAACATCGAGGTGAATACCCCGGAATAGTCGCCCATCTGCGTCACCCGCGCCGGGATCATCGCCCATTCGTTGAAGAAAAGCGTGATCGCGCGCTCATCCGAGAAAAGCGACCAATAGCTGAAAAACACCACCACGTTCACCGCGATGAGCGCGTAGGTGACATAGGGCGTGGTGGCCGAGGGGTTGTGATCGCGGATCGGGAACATGGGGCAAGGCTAGCGTGGATCGCCGGTGCCGGAAAGCCGCAAATCGCCTGCCCGCCCGTGTCAGGACATGCCGCCCAAAAGCGCCGCGTTGCCGCCTGCGGCGGTGGTATCGACGCAGACATGGCGCTCATGCAGGGCATGGCCCGTGTCGGGCATCCCCGTCACCAGCGGCAGGTTCGGGCCCGCGCGCTGCGCCAGCGCCCCGGCATAGGCGCGGGCCTGGCCTTCGTCGCCCCACCAGATCGCGCCCGAGAGGCCCCCCATCGTGATGAGCGCGTGCGCATCGACATGGCCCGAGGCCGCGACCGCGACACCGCCCAAAGCCTCGACCGCCCGTTTCTGCGCCGCTGCCGCCTCCGGCCCCGGCCCGAGGCAGAGAAGCGCCGGGCGCAGATGGGTGGTAAGGCGGTTCGATTCGCCTGTCGGCCCCGGCAGAACCAGCGCCTCGCGCGCCGTAGAGGGCGTGGCATTGGCGCGGTCAAGCGCCGCCTGCACCTCGGCCACGGGCATGGCCGCCTCCCATTTCGTGCCCTGCATCGGGGCCGGTCGCGCGGTAAAGCGCGCGAGGTAATGCGGCCCGCCCGCCTTGGGGCCGGTGCCCGACATGCCCTCTCCGCCAAAGGGCTGGGAGCCCACGATGGCACCGATCTGGTTGCGGTTGACATAGATATTGCCCGCATGAACCGCCTCGGTCACATGCTGCACGCGGTCGTCGATCCGGGTCATGAGGCCAAAGGTCAGGCCATAGCCGGTGGCGTTGATGGCATTGATCACGCGGTCGAGATCGCGCGCCTTGAAGGTGGCCAGATGCAGCACGGGGCCGAAAATCTCGCGCTCTAGATCCTTGATGCCGGTCACGCGGATCAGCGTGGGGGCGATGTATGTGCCCGCGTCGGGGGTTTTCAATTCGTGCAACAGGCGGCCCTCGGCGCGCGCCTGCTGGATATGCGCGGCAATGCCCGCGCGGGCCTCTTCGTCGATCACCGGGCCGCAATCGGTGGCGAGGTGCCACGGGTTGCCGACCACCAGCGCATCCATCGCGCCGGTGAGCATTTCGGTGAAATGCGGCGCGATATCCTCCTGCACATAAAGGCAGCGCAACGCCGAACAGCGCTGGCCCGCCGACTGGAACGCCGATTCAACGATCGCCTGCACCGCCTGCTCCGGGAGCGCGGTGCTGTCCACGATCATCGCGTTCATGCCGCCGGTCTCGGCGATGAGGGGCGCGCCGGGGGCGAGGTGTTTGACCATCGCCGCGCGGATTTTCAGCGCCGTCTCGGTGGAGCCGGTAAAGGCCACGCCGCCCACGCGCGCATCAGACGTGAGCGCCGCACCGACCCGACCCGCGCCGGGCAGGAGTTGGCAAGCCGTGGCGGGCACGCCCGCGCGGTGCATGAGGCTGACGGCCAGATGCGCGATGAGCGGGGTCTGTTCGGCGGGTTTTGAGAGCACCGCGTTGCCTGCGGCCAGCGCCGCCGCGATCTGGCCGGTGAAGATGGCGAGCGGAAAGTTCCACGGGCTGATGCAGGTGAAGGTGCCCACGGGGGCCGCTTCGGGCGCGTTCGCGGCGTAGTAGCGCAGGAAATCCACCGCCTCGCGCAATTCCGCCACCGCGTCTGGGATGGATTTTCCGGCCTCGCGGGCGAGAAGCGCGAAAATCTCGCCGAAATTCTCCTCGTAGAGGCCGGCCACGCGGTTGAGGATTTTCGCCCGCTCGGCTGCCGTGGCCTTCCATGGCCTGGCCGCCGCAAGCGCCGTCTCGATATCCGCCGGGCTGGCCCAGGCCACGGTGCCGGGGCTGTCGGCGGGATCGGCGGGGTTCTTGACGCGTTCGGGTGCCTCAGGCTGCGCCTTGCCCGCCAGAAGTGGTGCCGCGTCCCATTTGTGCGAGGCAAAGGGTGCGCGTGCCGCCTCGATGGCGTCGAGCGTCGGCTGGTGCCGCAGATCGAAGCCGCGCGAATTGGGCCGCTCGGGCAGGAACAGCTCCGGCCCGGTGGGCAGGTGCGGCGCGGGATCACCCGCGGCCTCGAACGGATCGCGGGCGACGGTCTCGGGGGCCACACTCTCGTCCACGATCTGGTTGACGAAGCTGGAGTTGGCCCCGTTCTCCAGCAGGCGGCGCACCAGATAGGCCAGAAGGTCCCGATGCGCGCCCACAGGGGCATAGATGCGGCAGCGCGTGCCCTCGGCTTTCAGCACGATGTCATGCAGCGCCTCGCCCATCCCGTGCAGGCGCTGGAACTCGAAGGCGCGCTTGTCGCTGGCCATGTCGAGGATCGCCGCGGCGGTATGGGCGTTGTGGGTGGCGAATTGCGGATAGATGCGGTCGGTCATCGACAAGAGCTTGCGCGCATTGGCGATATAGGAAATGTCGGTCGCCGGTTTCGAGGTGAAGACCGGAAAGCCCGCAACCCCCGCGACCTGCGCGCGCTTGATCTCGGTATCCCAATAGGCCCCCTTGACCAGCCGCACCATGATGCGGCGGTCGAGCCGCGTGGCCAGATCGTATAGGAAATCAATCACGTGGCTGGCGCGCTGCCCGTAAGCCTGCACCACCACGCCGAACCCGTCCCAGCCCGCCAGCGCGGGCTCCGAGAGCACCGCCTCGATCACGTCGAGCGAGAGCGACAGGCGGTCGGCCTCTTCGGCGTCGATGTTGAGGCCCATCCGCGCGGATTTCGCCAGAAGCGCGAGGCTGCGCAGGCGCGGCACCAGCACGCTCATCACCGCGTCGCGCTGCGCCACCTCGTAGCGCGGATGCAGCGCCGAGAGCTTGACGGAAATGCCGGGATTGCTGCGGATGTCCTTGTGGGTGCAGGCATTGGCAATGGCGCTGATCGCGCGGCTGTAGCTCAGGTGATAGCGCGTGGCATCGCCATCGGTGCGCGCGGCCTCTCCCAGCATGTCGTAGGAATAGCTGTAGCCCTTCTTTTCCATCCCCGCCGCGCGGTCCATCGCCGATTGGATGGTTTCGCCCAGCACGAATTGACGGCCCATTTCCTTCATCGCGCGGCCCACGGCGGTGCGGATCACCGGCTCGCCCAGCCGCTTGATCGCGGCGCGCAGATGACCCACGGGGCCGGGGGCCTCGTCCTTGAGCACGCGCCCCGTCAGCATCAAGGCCCATGTCGAGGCATTGACCAGCGGCGAGGTGGAGTGGCCCATATGCTTGCCCCAGTCCGAGGGCGCGATCTTGTCCTCGATGAGCGCGTCGATGGTCTCGGCATCGGGCACGCGCAACAGCGCCTCCGCGAGACACATCAGCGCAATGCCTTCGTCTGTCGAGAGGCCGTATTCGCCCAGAAACACCTCCATCAGGCCGGGGCTTGATTGACTGCGGATCGCGCGCACCAGATCGGCCCCGCGGCCTGCGATGCGGGCGCGATCCGCCTCCGAGAGGCCCGCCTCGGTGATGAGCCGCGCCAGAACCGCGGCCTCGTCGGCATAGGTGTCGAGGTCGATGGCGCGGCGCGTGTCGGTGTCGTAGGGCATGGCTTCCCCCTGAATTATCTGGCCATGATATCACCGGATCAGGGGTGACTTTTCCCGTTTGATGTGGTTTGACCAGTCGATATGATCTAATTGAGGGCATATCATGGGGCAATCCGACCATTCCGATCTCGACCGGTTCGACCGCGCGATTCTGCGGGTTTTGGCCTCGGACGGGCGCATCAGCGTGACCGATCTCGCGCGCGAGATCGGGCTTTCGAAATCGCCCACGCAGGCGCGTTTGCGGCGGCTGGAACAGGCCGGGGTCATCACCGGCTACCGGGCGTTTTTCGATCCGATCCGGCTCGGCCTTGATCATGTGAGTTTCGTCGAGGTGCGGCTCGACAATACCCGCGAGACGGCGCTGGCGGCGTTCAACGCGGCGGTGGCCAAGATCCCCGAGATCGAGCAGGCCCATCTGATCGCGGGCAGTTTCGATTACCTGCTCAAGGTGCGCACGCAGGACATGGCCGAGTATCGCCGGGTTCTGGCCGAGGCGATTTCCACCCTGCCGCATGTGTCGAGCACCTCGACCTATGTCGCGATGCAGGCGGTCAAGGAGACCGTGCTCGGGGATTTGATTTGATTTTTGTGCCTGCTCGTGCCTGCGGGGGCGCTGGCCTGCCCCGCGCCGTCCGATCACGGCGCGGCGTTTGATGCGCTGTTCGCGCGGGTGCAGGCGGCGGAGAGCGCGCGCGAGGTGCGGGTTGCGTTCAACGAGATGTGGGCGCTCTGGGCCGACGCCCCTGACGCCCATGCGCAAGAGTTGCTTGACGAGGGGATGACGCGGCGGGCGGCCCATGATTTCGACGCGGCGGCGGCGGCGTTCGACGTGCTCACCGCCTATTGCCCGGATTATGCCGAAGGGCATAACCAGCGCGCCTTTGTCAATTTCATCCGGCAGGATCATACCGCCGCCTTGCCCGATCTGGAGCGTGGTGCGCCGCGCGCCCCCGAAGAAAGGCATTTTCCTTGCCCGCCGCAACCGCTAGAAAAGCGGGGCGTCTGGCGGGCGTGGCGAAATGGTAGACGCATGGCACTTAAAATGCCTGGGCCGAAAGGCCGTGCCGGTTCAAGTCCGGCCGCCCGCACCATCTCGCATTTTTGGGTTGAAAAATCCGCTAACACGTTGAAGGGAAAGGTGGTTTTAGCGGTTCGATAACCTTCATTTCGGCTATACAGCAAAGGCTCTGCAAAGGCCAGTTTCAGCACTGTTCTCTTGAAGGTAAACTCGCCTTTTTCATAAAGATTCCAAGGGTTTGACAAAAACGCCAAGGCGTGTTCGATAAACTCCTCCATGCGCCCCCGTGGCGGCACAATCTGTTCGGCTTGCTCGCGCAATCTGATCTTCTGTCGCTCCAGCTTGTCGATCCGTGCCTCGTAAGCTGTGATGACAGCAGGGCTGGACGCATCAACGATCCGATCCAGCAGCGAGTCGGTCTGCTCTCCAATGTCCCTGATCTGGGCATCCAGCGTCTTTCTGGCACTGTGCGCTTCTGCGAGCTTCGAATCCCAGATGTCAGTGAACATCGCCTTGACCAGCGCGCCGAGCTGCTTGGCCGGTTGCAGTGATTGGAGGATCGCTTCCGCGCCTTCTTCGATATCGGCGCGCGGGATCGATTTGAGTACCGACTCGCAGCCTTTCGTGTCGCATAAGTAGTAAGGATAGTGCTTCTTCCGTCCCTTTGACCAACAAGAGGTCATCGGCTCCCCGCAGTCATCGCAGAGCACAAAGCCGCGTAGCGGGAAGTCTTCATTGATGTCCTTGCGTGCGGGAGCGTTCGCGTTTCCTCGCAGCCGCTCTTGAATGCGTTCGTGCGTGGCAAAGCTGATCAGCGGCTCGTGATGCCCTTTACGCAGGGAGATACCCCACTTTGGCGCATCAACGTAGCCAGCATAAACCGCACGCTGAAGCAACTCCTTGCCCCGAAGGGTTGTGCGCCCGATCGCCAGGCTTGCCGCAATCTGGCGCGTCGACAGACCCTCGGCCGAGAGCCGCAAAACATCTCGTATCTTCCGCATCGGCAATCTCTTCATCGGGCTTCCTTCGTGCCAAAAGGGCGGAAGGTAGCCGGTTACAGATTGCCTCGCAGCAGCACGTCACAGAGGTGGGCGGATCCCCCGGAATCGGTGGGCGGATAAAATCGGAACGCGTGGGCGCATCAAATCGGAATCGGTGGGCGCATCACCCCGGAATACGCGATCGATGGCAACAACGCCGCGCCGATCACCACGGGCGAGCGTAAACCCGCGCTCCTTGAGGGCCTGTGAAAACGATGCGCCCGAATCTGAACGGCTCCAGCATTCCTGGAACAGCGCCTTGAGTTGCTTCGGATCAAGACCCGCGCGCCGCGCCTGTTGCCATTCTTCGCGGGTGAAGGTCTGCGGATCGCGCTCACGCCAGTCGCGCAGCCCTTTGGGCATTTCCCAGCCATGCACGCGGAACAGTTCGCGCGACACATCGCGCAGATGCAGCTTATAGTGCGAAAGATTGATTGCCCGCATCCGCTCCGCATCGATCCGCGACCAGACGACATGCGCGTGCCGCCGCCCGTCCTTTTCATGGAAGACAATCGCACGCGGCTGGTTCTCAAGGCCGAGCTTGCGCTCGACCTCGTTTGCCGCCGATTCGAATTCCTCGGCGCTGATATTGGCCGCTTGCGGCGGGTTCAGGCTGATCGAAAACAGATGGTTCTGACAGCGCGTGCCAGCGGCAATCGCGTCTGCCTCAAGAAATGCGCTGCGCAGATCGTCACTGACAAAGCCACGCACCTCATGCAGCTCGACATGATCGTTATCCCGCATGGTCAGCAAGTAACGCGCCAGTTGCGCGCCGTCGCCGCGTTCTTTGGCCTTGATAATCACGGCTTCAAATCCGGTCCGGCTTTGGAGCCTGACCCCGTTTCATGCAGCCCGAGCGCGATCAGGAGATCGCGGCGCATCGCCTGTACATCCTTGCAAGCCTGCCGCAGATCGTCTTCGGTTTCGGGCGTGACGGGCAGCGAGCCCGTGTTCACCGCCTTCGCAAGCTGGTTCAGGTTGGCAGACAGGCGCGATGCGCCAAGCGCACCGAGCACGCGCCCGAGGGCGGCGTGATCCTTGACGGGAAACTTGCTGCGTGTCGTCCGAGGGGTCACATCTTCGCCGGACAGGCGTTCGCGGATGTAAGCCCCTAAAGCCTGACCCGCTGCATCATGCTCCAGGATGCCGCGCTCATCGAAGCTGAGCCGCAGCGAGAACGGCGCAGGGTGCTTCTCGATCTTCTTGTTTGATAAGTCATTGAATTCATTTGTTGGATGCTTCATCTTCACGCTCCTGACCATCAAGGTCTAGTTGCGCGAGGTGGTGTCCCCAGTCCTCAAGAACTCTGAAAAGGAGGTTCGATTCTTCTCCTGTTAGGTGCACCAGCCGTCACACCTTGCGCGCGAGACAGACGGCCTGGGTAACGGGATGCCCGGTCTGCGGATTGTCGAAGGCGCTGGCGAGGCGGCAATGCGATCTTGCGCAGGGCGCGCGCGATGCTCTAGGGACAGGCGCAACGCGACAGGGCAGGGGCCACGGGCATGAGCAATGATGGTGATGCGGAACCGGGCCTTGTGCTTGCGGCCTCGGCGGGGCGGCGCGGGATCGGCGTGGCCTCGATCGCGGCGCTGGGGGGGATGCTTCTGTGGTTCGCCGCAAGCCAGAGCCCGGCACTTCTATGGCAGGTGGCGATGGTGGCGATGGGCCTGGGCGCGCTCTGGATGGCGCGGCGGATGTGGCGGGCGACGGCCGCCTATCTGGTGCTCACGCCCGACGCGCTCCTCAGCAGCGATGGCCGCGTGCTGGCCGAGATGGACGATATCGTGGCGGTGGCGCGGGGGGCCTTTGCCTTCAAGCCCTCGAACGGGTTCACCCTGACGCTGCGCAGGCCGGGCCCGTTCGCATGGGAGCCGGGCCTGTGGTGGCGCATCGGGCGGCGTGTGGGCGTGGGCGGCGTCACCCCCGGCACGCCCGCGCGGTTCATGGCGGAACTGATGCAGGAGCGGATCGCGAAGCGCGCCGAGGCGTGAGCGGGGCCGCGTCCTGGCTTTCCTGATGGCCGACCGGATCAGGCCCGGCACGCATCTCGCCTGCATGGGCACCGATACCAGGGGCCGGCAGGAGATTGACCCGGCGCTTTCGGTCAGTATCGGCGCGGCGCAGCAATCGGTGGCGCGCGGCGCTGGCTGATGTGGCTCAGGATGTCTTTGACAGCGGCACAAGGCCAAGCGCCTCAAGCCGGGGGCGATACCTGCGGCTCACCGGCACCCTGTCGCCATTGGAAAGCGTGAGATAGAGCTTGCCGCCCTCGCAGGCATGGCCGGTAATCGCCGCGCGCGCCACCCAATGCGAGCGGTGGGTGCAAACCCCCTCGACCGGTTCCATCTCTTCGATGGCATCGCCGAGGCGCAGGCGCAGCGTGTGATTGCCCTGATCGGTGGCGATCTCGACCGTGTGATCGCGCCCCGAGAGGCGCAGCACGCGGGCCTGTTGCAGCGGCTCGGGCAAGCGGCGCAGCAGGCGGGGGCGGGGCGGGTCCGAGGGGGAGGCCGCGCGGCCAAGCTGTCGGCGCAGAAAGAAGACGGGGGCCACGAAGGCCGCCGTATGAAGCCAGACCGCGCCAAGCGCAAGGTCGGCCTGTGTGAGCACCGGATCGAGGCTGGCCCGGAGCACGCAGATCAACGGCGCGAGCACGGTGGTGATGAGGATCGAGGCAGTGAGGTCGATCCAGAGCGGATGCCAGTCGCGGCAAAAGGTCATCAAGGTGGCGTCGATCACCACCCCGATGCCGACGCCCGAGGCGATGACACACCCCCAATAGACCAGCCGAAGCACCGTTCCCATCGTCTGAAACGTGCCGAACGGCCCCGCCACAACGGCAAAAAGCAGCCCGGTGAGGCAAAGCGACATCGCGACACGCGATGTTACGGCAGCGCAGGCTTTTGCCACGTGCCGTCTGAACTCGGATCGGATCAACTCGTTACCCTTGCGTGGTCGCGCATAGCGTGTATCTATCAGGCGGATTTTCCGGGGCCAACCGTCTGTTGTGGGGAATGTCACGGGTGTGGCAGGATGCTGCACCATCAAGCCGAGCACGATAATGGGAAACGAGGCGGCACTCTCCCCGCAAGTGGCGGCGCGTATCCGCGACATGCAGGTTGTCAAACCCATGCGCCCGTCGATCCGTGCCCGGACGCGCGCCGATCACGATCACGTCGCAAAACGTGTTGCGGATATGGGTGATCATGGTGCCCCCCGGATCGCGGCCATGCAGCAGCGCGCGCGACGCTGCCGAACCAGTGCAGCCTTATCAGGTATATTGTTTCCATATACGGGGATAATGGTGTTCGATATCTGACAGATGCTGCCCAGTGCTTGATCCGGCCTGCCATGTTGCGAAAATGCCGTGCGGGAGGCGGCGTGTGGGGCCTGGAGCGGAGGTTAAGGGCGTGGCCCCCGCGCGGAATCAAGGCGCGCTTGCGCGGCTCCTCAAACGTTGCGCTCAACGTCCCCTTCAGGCCAGAAACGTTCCCCCGTGCTGCGCCCGGCACGATCTCTCAGGTGTCGAACGATAGCTGCCGCTGTCCCCCTCGCCCGTGTAAAAAGGCGGGCATTTCGTATCAATGGGAAACAGTCACAATGATGCGCCGGGGATGCGCCGGGGCGGCGTGCGCGCCCCGAATCACCCGCCTTGTCACTTGCCCCAATCGCGGATCAGGCGCGCACCAGCGCCTCGTAGGTCTCGGCGATTTCTCGGGTCAGCGCGCCCACCTCGAAGGTGTAATCGCCGATCTGCCCCACGGGCGTCACCTCGGCGGCCGAGCCGGTGAGCCAGCACTGCTCGAAGCCCTCGAGCTCCTCGGGCATGATGTGGCGCTCGTGCACCTTGATCCCGCGATCCTTGAGCAATTCGATCACCGTTTGCCGCGTCAGCCCGTTGAGGAACGCATCGGGCAGGGGCGTGTGCACCTCGCCATCCTTGACAAAGAAGATATTGGCCCCCGTCGCCTCGGCCACGTAGCCGCGATAGTCGATGAACATCGCATCCGAGCATCCCTTGGCCTCGGCGGCGTGCTTGGACATGGTGCAGATCATGTAAAGCCCCGCCGCCTTGGCCGCTGTCGGGATGGTCTCGGGGCTGGGGCGCTTCCACTTGGCGATGTCGAGCTTGGCCCCCTTCATCTTGGCATCGCCGTAATAGCTGCCCCATTCCCATGCCGCCACCGTCATGCGGATCGGGTTGTGCGCGGCGGCGACGCCCATTTCCTCGCCCACGCCGCGAAACGCCAGCACGCGGATATAGGCGTCGTGCAACCCGTTGGCGTCGAGCACGGCGCGCTTGGCCGCCTCGATCTCATCGACCGTGTAGGGGATCGCCATATCCATAAGCTCGCCCGATTTCAGCAGGCGTTCGGAATGCGCGCGGCTTTTGAATATCTTGCCGCCATAGCAGCGCTCGCCCTCGAACACCGAGCTGGCATAGTGCAGCGCATGGCTCAGGATATGCACCTTGGCGTCGCGCCAGTCGACCAGCGCCCCATCCATCCAGATCTTGCCGTCGCGGTCATCATAGCTTGTCATGAACCTGTCCTCGTAAATTTGCATTTATTGCGTATAATTTGCCCCGAACGGACATAAAATTACGCAACTTCTACGATTCGCTATCAATTCGATCTTGGAATGTCAATAAAGCTGACATAATACTGGTGCCAGAAACGATGATTTGTGAACGGGGTGCGGGTATGGGCGAGATGCAGGGTGGCGAAAACCTGTTGTTTCTCACCGATGAGCAGTTGCGCCAGGGGATCGAGGCGATGTTCTTCGCCTATCGCGGCTTCACCGCCGATCCTGATCGCATCCTTGCCACCATGGCCTATGGCCGCGCGCATCACCGGGCGATCCATTTCATCGCCCGCAGCCCCGGCACCAGCGTCAACAACCTCCTCGCCATCCTCGGCGTGACCAAGCAATCTCTGAACCGCGTCCTGCGCACCCTGATCGAGGACGGGCTTGTCGAGAGCCGTGTCGGTAGCACCGACCGGCGCGAGCGGCACCTGACGCTGACCGAGGCGGGACAGGCGCTCGAGCGCAGATTGTCGGATGCGCAGCGCGCGCGCTTGCGCGCTGCCTATCGCGCGGCCGGGCCGCAGGCGGTCGCGGGTTTCCGGCAGGTGCTCGAAGCAATGATGGACCCCGACATGCGCCAGCGTTACCATGCCATCAGGGAGTCCGACACATGAACGAGCCTGCGGCGCATCTTCTGATTGTCGACGATGACGAACGCATCCGCGATCTGCTACGCAAGTTCCTGATGCGGCACGGCTTTCTCGTGTCGATCGCGCGCGATGCCGCCCATGCGCGGCGCGTGCTGGCGGGGCTTGATTTCGACCTGATCGTGATGGATGTGATGATGCCCGGCGAAAGCGGGCTGGAGCTGACCCGCGCCCTGCGCGAGACCCGCGGCACGCCCATTCTGCTGCTGACCGCCAAGGGCGAAACCACCGACCGCATCGAGGGGCTGGAGGCGGGGGCGGATGACTATTTGCCCAAGCCGTTCGAGCCGCGCGAGCTTTTGCTGCGGATCAACGCCATTTTGCGGCGGATGCCCGAGCCGGAACCCGAGGAAAAGCAATCGCGGCTCATCCAGATGGGGCTTGTGCGCTATGACATCGAGCGCGGCGAACTGAGCCGGGGCGGCACGGTGGTCAAACTGACCGCGACGGAGGTGCAGCTCATGCGCATATTCGCCGACAACCTGCGGCAGGCGATCAGCCGTGCGCGGCTGGTCGAGGAGTTGGGGCGCGATGACGGGCAGGCGCAGGAGCGCGCGGTGGATGTGCAGATCACCCGCCTGCGCCGCAAGATCGAGGCCGACCCCAAGCAGCCGCGCTATTTGCAGACGGTGCGCGGCGAGGGCTATATGCTGGCCCCGGATTGAGGCGACTGGCGCGGCCCCCGCCCGCCTTTTTGGTGTGCCTGCCCTGGTGGTCAATGTCTGCATGTTGTCCGAGGATGATCCGCCCTGCCATGCTGCGGGATACGGGGGCGGGAAGTGGCGAGAATGGTCTGGAGTGGATGTTGGCGGTTTCAGGGATGAGCCGCGCGGGGACAAGACGCGAATGGCGGCTCCAGGCCATGAGCGTTCCCCCGTTCAGCATCGGGCACGTCATGTCAGGTGCCCGACATGCGCGTATCTGATGGAGGAAACAGCACCGCCGAGACCGCCGCGAATGTCGGCGGGCAGTTGAAATGTGGATACGCGATGCGCTCTTGCCGCAACGCAGCGAATTGACAGGGCTGGTTTGTTGCCGTATCCCTTCGTGGAACGTAAGAAAATTGCGCAGCAGATTCGCGAGGCCGCCCATGTCGCAGACGCAGCAAGACCGCCCCGCCGAGCAAACCCGCGACAAGCCCTGGCTTATCCGCACCTATGCCGGCCATTCCACCGCGCGCGCGTCGAACGCGCTTTACCGCGCGAACCTTGCCAAGGGGCAGACCGGGCTTTCTGTCGCCTTCGATCTGCCGACGCAAACGGGCTATGACAGCGATCATGTTCTGGCGCGTGGCGAGGTGGGCAAGGTCGGCGTGCCGGTCGGCCACCTGGGCGACATGCGCACGCTGTTTGACGCGATCCCGCTCGATCGGATGAACACCTCGATGACGATCAACGCCACCGCGCCCTGGCTTCTGGCGCTTTATATCGCCGTGGCCGAGGAACAGGGGGCGGATGTCTCGGCGTTGCAAGGCACGGTGCAGAATGACCTGATAAAGGAATACCTCTCGCGCGGCACCTATATCTGCCCGCCCGCGCCAAGCCTGAAGATGATCGGCGACGTGGCGGAATATTGCTATCGGCATATCCCGAAATGGAACCCGATGAACGTGTGTTCCTACCACCTGCAAGAGGCGGGTGCCACGCCCGAGCAGGAGCTTGCCTTTGCGCTGGCCACCGCCGTGGCGGTGCTGGACGAGTTGCGCCCGCGCGTGCCCGAGGCGGATTTCCCGGCGCTGGCCGCGCGGATTTCCTTCTTTGTCAATGCGGGCATCCGGTTTGTCACCGAGATGTGCAAGATGCGCGCCTTTGTCGATCTTTGGGACGAGATCCTTGAAACGCGCTATGGCGTCAGCGATCCCAGGCACCGCCGTTTCCGCTATGGGGTGCAGGTCAACTCGCTGGGCCTGACCGAGCAGCAACCCGAGAACAACGTCTACCGCATCCTGATCGAGATGCTGGCCGTGACGTTGAGCAAAAAGGCGCGTGCCCGCGCGGTGCAGCTTCCGGCGTGGAACGAGGCGCTTGGCCTGCCGCGCCCCTGGGATCAGCAATGGTCGATGCGGATGCAGCAGATCCTCGCCTATGAGACGGATTTGCTTGAGTTCGACGATCTCTTTGACGGCAACCCTGCGGTGGATGCCAAGGTCGCGGCACTCAAAGACGGCGCGCGGCATGAATTGGCCAATATCGAGAGCATGGGCGGCGCGGTGGCGGCGATCGAGTACATGAAATCGCGGCTGGTAGAGAGCAATGCCGACCGGCTGGCCCGGATCGAGGCGGGCGAGACGGTGGTTGTGGGCGTCAATCGCTGGCAGGAGGGCGAGCCGTCGCCATTGCAGACCGAGGATGGCGGGATCATGGTGGTTGACCCGGCCGTCGAGGCCGAGCAGATCGCGCAGCTGGAGGAATGGCGCGCGGCGCGCGATGGCGCGGCGGTGCAGGCGGCGCTCGCGGATCTGCGCGCGGCGGCGCGAGAGGGGCGCAACATCATGCCCGCCTCGATCATTTGCGCGCGCGCGGGTGTCACCACCGGCGAGTGGGCCGCCGAGATGCGCGCCGTGCATGGCGAATATCGCGGGCCCACGGGGGTATCGTCGAACCCGTCGAACCGCACCGAGGGGCTGGACGATCTGCGCGCGGCGGTGGATGCGGTGTCGGGGCGGCTTGGGCGGCGGCTGCGGTTCCTGATGGGCAAGCCGGGGCTCGATGGGCATTCCAACGGGGCCGAGCAGATCGCCTGCCGCGCCCGCGATTGCGGCATGGATATCCGCTATGAGGGCATTCGCCTCACGCCCGAGCAGATCGTTGCCGCGGCGCTTGAGGACAACGCGCATGTGGTCGGCCTGTCGATCCTGTCAGGATCGCACATGCCGCTGGTCGAGGATCTGATGGCGCGGATGCGCGGCGCGGGGCTTGGCCATGTGCCGGTGGTGGTCGGCGGGATCATCCCCGAGGACGACGCCGCGCGCCTGCGCGCGATGGGGGTGGCGCGGGTCTATACGCCCAAGGATTTCGAGCTCAACACCATCATGATGGATATCGTCACGCTGGCCGACCCGGAGGCGGTCGCGGCGGAGTGAGCGTTGTGATCCGGCCCTCTTGCCGCGCCCCCGACCGGGCCGGTCTGGCGTTGGGCGAGACCACGGCTGCCCGAGGCGGTTCATGATGTCGCCTTTGCGCGGCGCGCCTCGCCGGACATAACCGGCGGGCGGGCACCGCGCTGATATCGAATCTTCGATCCAGACCATGAGCCTTCCCCCGTCGCAGCATCGGGCAGCTCGTATCGGCTGTCGAACACGCGCCCTGATCGAGGGCCGCCCGTGCCCTGCAATCCAGCTTGACCGGGCAGCACTTCCCCGCCATATGCCAGAGCCATGACAGACCTCGCACATATCCGAAATTTCTCGATCGTGGCGCATATCGACCACGGCAAATCCACCCTTGCCGACCGGTTGATCCAGTCGACCGGGACGGTGCAGGATCGGGACATGAAAGAGCAGATGCTCGATGCCATGGATATCGAGCGCGAGCGGGGCATCACGATCAAGGCCAATACCGTGCGCATCGACTACAAGGCGCAGGATGGCGAGACCTATGTGCTCAACCTCATCGACACGCCGGGCCATGTGGATTTCGCCTATGAGGTGAGCCGGTCGATGCGTGCGGTCGAGGGCAGCTTGCTGGTGGTCGACAGCACGCAAGGCGTAGAGGCGCAGACGCTGGCCAATGTCTATCAGGCGATCGACGCGGGCCACGAGATCGTGCCCGTGCTCAACAAGATCGACCTGCCCGCCTCCGAGTGTGACCGCGTGGCCGAGCAGATCGAGGACGTGATCGGCATCGACGCAAGCGGTGCGATCCGCGTCTCGGCCAAGACCGGCGTGGGCATCCCCGAAACGCTGGAGGCCATCGTCAAGCTTCTGCCCGCGCCCAAGGGCGACGAGGCCGCGCCCCTCAAGGCGATGCTGGTGGATAGCTGGTATGACGCCTATCTCGGCGTGGTCGTGCTGGTGCGGATCATGGACGGGCGCCTCAAGCGCGGCGACCGCATCCGCATGATCCAGACCGGGGCCACCTACAATGTCGAGCGCATCGGCGTGTTTCGCCCGCAGATGGAAAAGGTCGAGAGCCTCGGCCCCGGCGAGATCGGTTTCATCACCGCCTCGATCAAACAGGTGCGCGACACCAAGGTAGGCGACACGATCACCCATGAAAAACGCCCCTGCGCCAAGGCCCTGCCGGGCTTCAAGCCCTCGGTGCCGGTGGTGTTCTGCGGTCTTTTCCCGGTGGATTCCGCGCAATTCGAGGATCTGCGCGACGCCATCGACAAGCTTGCGCTTAACGACGCCTCGTTCAGCTTCGAGATGGAAAGTTCGGCCGCGCTCGGCTTTGGCTTTCGCTGCGGGTTTCTTGGGCTCTTGCATCTCGAGGTGATCCGCGACCGGATCGAGCGCGAGTATGATATCGAGCTGATCACCACCGCGCCCTCGGTGGTCTATCACCTTCACATGAAGGACGGCACGATGCGGGAGTTGCACAACCCCGCCGACATGCCCGATCCCTCGCATATAGAGCGTATCGAAGAGCCGCGCATCAAGGCCACGATCATGGTGCCCGACGAATATCTTGGCGATGTGCTCAAGCTGTGTCAGGATCGGCGCGGCATCCAGATGGACCTGACCTATGCCGGGGCCCGCGCGATGGTGGTCTATGATCTGCCCCTCAACGAAGTGGTGTTCGATTTCTACGACCGGCTCAAATCGGTGACCAAGGGCTATGCCAGCTTTGACTATCACCTTGAGGGCTACCGCGAGGACAAGCTCGTGAAGATGCAGGTGCTTGTGAATGACGAGCCGGTGGACGCGCTTTCGATGATGGTGCATCGTGACCGCGCCGAGATGCGCGGGCGCGCCATGTGCGAAAAGCTCAAGGACCTGATCCCGCGCCACATGTTCAAGATCCCCATTCAGGCGGCCATCGGCGGCAAGGTCATCGCGCGCGAGACGCTCTCGGCGCTGCGCAAGGACGTGACCGCGAAATGCTATGGCGGGGATGCCACGCGCAAGAAGAAATTGCTTGAAAAGCAGAAGGCCGGCAAGAAGAAGATGCGCCAGTTCGGCAAGGTCGAGATCCCGCAGGAGGCGTTCATCTCGGCCTTGAAGATGGATAGCTAGGGCGGGTGTGACCCCCGCCCTACGGTTCATTCTGCCGATTTCTCGATCGCCTGTCCGGCTTTCTGGATGTCCTTGCCTGCGCCCTGCACGGTTTCACAACCCGCAAGGCCCGCCAAGGCCACCAGTGCAACGAAAATGTATTTCATGCTTGTCTCCCGTTTGCATACTGCCTTGATATCGCGCGGCATGAGGCGTCGCAATTGCGATTCCTGATTGACCCGGATCAAGGTATCTGCCCGGCGCAGCCGCTACCCTTTGCCACAACGCGCCTCAACCCTCGGAGACCTTCAATGCTGCGCCTTGGCTTCATCCTGCATCTTTTCATCGGCTCGACGCTTGCAGGCTCGGCCGTCATTGCCGCGCTCGTCATGGGCCGCGATACGCTCACGCCGATCCTGATCGCTGCGGCACTCGGCTTCGTCGCGGCGTTCCCGGTGACATATGTGGTGACGAAAAAGCTCTACGAGTCGGGCTGATCCGGGCCATCGAGCCAGGTCCGCACCGCCGCCTCGAATTCGCGCGGCTTTTCGGCGTGGAGCCAATGGCCTGCGCCGGGGATTCGCGCGAAACGGGCGGCGGGGAACAGCGCCGTGATTGCCGCGCGATGCGCGGGCGCGATATAATCCGATTCTGCCCCGCCCAGAAACAGCGTGCGGCCCTCATATCGGCCCGACACATCGGGAAAGCCGAGGATCTTCGGCATATCGCGCGCCAGCGTATCGAGGTTGAGCATCCAGCGCCGCGCCTTCACGTCGAGCGATTGCAGAAAGAACGGCACGAGGTCGGGGTTGTCCACCACCTCCAATAGTTGCGCGCCCGCGTCCGAGCGCCGCTCGACCGCGCCGAGATCGACCGATTTCATCGCCTCGACATATTGAATCTGCGAATGCGGATAGGGCACCGGCGCGATATCGGCCACGATCAGCCGGTTCACAAGCTCCGGGTGGCGCAGCGCCAGCATCATCGCCGCCTTGCCGCCCATCGAATGGCCCAGCACGTCCCACTTGCCGCCCAAGGAGCGCACCACCTGCGCCAGGTCATCGGCCATGTCGTCATAGCCGTGGGTGTCGAACCACGGGCTGTTGCCGTGGTTGCGCATGTCCACCGCGACCACGCGGCGGCTATCCGACAGCCGTTTCGCGATCACGCCCCAGTTGCGCGCCGAGCCATAAAGCCCGTGCGCGATCAGCAATCCGGGCTTGTCAGTGGCGTGGCCATGTTCGATCATGTTCAACATGGGCGAAATCATAGCCGCGCCCGCGCCCGATGACCAGCCCCCCGGCTGCCCGGTGCCTTGGTCGCCGCGCGCGCTGCTCAGGCTGCGTAATCGGAACCTTCGGCGTCGAGGATCGCCTTGAGCTCGTCAAGGTGGCGCTTGGCCTGCTCGGGGTAGTCTTCGATCTCGCGCGCGGTTTTCTCGGCCACCGCGTCCGAGAGCACGCGCAGGGGCCGCCCGGTCTGAAGCGCGCGGATATAGGTCTCGGCGGCGCGCTCGAAATAATAGAGCCGGTTGAAGGTTTCGGCCACGGTGTCGCCGATCACCATCACCCCGTGATTGCCCATCACCAGCACCTTGTGGCGCGGATCGCGCAAGAGCCGGGCACAGCGCGCGCCCTCGTCCGAAAAGGCCAGCCCGCCATAGCCCTCGTCGACGACGAGGCGGTTGTAGAAGGTGGCGCAATTCTGGTCGATGGGGGGCAGGCGGCTGTCGGCGAGGCAGGCGAGAACGGTGGCGTGGATCGAATGGACATGCATGGCGCAGCGCGCATGGGGACAGTGCCGGTGCAGCCCGCCATGCAGGCCCCAGGCGGTTGGGTCAGGGGCGTCGGGGCCGTCCATCGTGGCCGGGTCTTCGGCATCCACCTCGATCAGGTCGCTGGCCTTGATGCGGGCGAAATGCCGCTGGTTGGGGTTCATCAGAAAGCGCGTGCCGTCCTCGTTGATGGCGAGGCTGAAATGGTTGGCCACCGCCTCGTGCATTCCGAGCCGCGCGGTCCAGCGAAAGGCGGCGGCGAGATCCACCCGCTCTTGCCAGTGGTCCATGTTGGGGCGCAGGTCGGTCACGGTCATGTCTTCATTCTTTCCCTGATGTGCGGCGCGGCCCCGGACTGTGCCGGGCTGACGGTGTTGCACGCCATCTGCGCGCTCCTTTTCGCCGCAGCTTGATCGTGTCATCGCCGCGTGTCAACGTGGCGCGCATGATCCAAGCACAGGAAGCCGCCATGCCCGCCTCCGATCCCGCGATCCTGCCCCCCGGCCTGCCGGGGCCGGAGGAGTTTACCGAGGCGCGCGCCGCGGTGGACCGGCTGTGCCTGCTTTACGACGGCGGCACGCGGTTTCTGTGCGAGGCGTTCGCACGCGCGATGGGTGGCGATATCCCGGCCCGGCGCGTGCGCGCCTTCTACCCCGAAATCCGGCTGAGCACGGTGACCTATGCCACCATCGACAGCCGGCTGAGTTTCGGCCATGTCACGGGCCCCGGCACCTATGCCGCGACCATCACCCGGCCCGACCTGTTTCGCGGCTATCTTGAGCAGCAGCTTGGCCTTTTGCTTCACAATCACGGCGTGCCCGTCACCATCGGCCTGTCGCAGACGCCCATGCCGATGCATTTCGCCGTGGCCGGCGAGGCGGGCCTTGCCGTGCCGCAAGAGGGGGCGGCGGCGTTCACCCTGCGCGATGTGTTCGACGTGCCCGACCTGGCGGCGATCAACGATGATATTGTCAACGGCACGTGGGCGGGGACGGGCGCGCGCCCGCTCGCGCCCTTTACCGCGCAGCGGGTGGATTACTCGCTGGCGCGGCTGGCGCATTATACCGCCACCGATCCGGGGCATTTCCAGAATTACGTTCTGTTCACCAACTACCAGTTCTATGTCGCCGAGTTCGAGGCCTTCGCGCGCCGCGCGCTCGCGGATCCCGACAGCGGCTATTGCGAATTCGTGGTGCCGGGAAATGCCGCGATCACCGGGGCGGGCGGGGTGTTGGCGGCCCCGGACAGCCTGCCGCAGATGCCCGCCTATCACCTCAAGCGCGCCGATGGGTCCGGTATCACACTGGTCAATATCGGCGTGGGGCCGTCCAACGCCAAGACCGCGACCGATCATATCGCGGTGCTGCGGCCCCATGCCTGGGTGATGGTGGGCCATTGCGCGGGGTTACGCAATTCGCAGTCCTTGGGCGATTTCGTGCTGGCGCACGCCTATTTGCGCGAGGATCGCGTGCTCGATGCCGATCTGCCCGCATGGGTGCCGATCCCGGCGCTGGCGGAAATCCAGATCGCGTTGCAGGAGGCGGTGGCCGCCGAGACGCAGCTTGACGGGTTCGAGCTCAAGCGCGTGATGCGCACCGGCACGGTGGCCAGCGTGGACAACCGCAACTGGGAATTGCGCGACCAATCGGGGCCGATCCAGCGGCTGAGCCAGTCGCGCGCCATCGCGCTCGACATGGAAAGCGCCACCATTGCCGCCAACGGATTTCGCTTTCGCGTGCCCTATGGCACGCTCTTGTGTGTCTCCGACAAGCCCTTGCAGGGCGAGTTGAAATTGCCCGGCATGGCCTCGGATTTCTACAAATCCCAGGTCGCGCGCCACCTGATGATCGGGATTCGCGCGATGGAATCGTTGCGCCGGATGCCGCTTGAACGCATCCACAGCCGCAAATTGCGCAGCTTTGAAGAGACGGCCTTTCTTTGAGCGCGAAAATGCGCACAAAATAGGGGAAAACGCCTTGCTTTTAGCCCCTATTCGTTGTGTTTGACCACATCATGGCGTTTAATCCCGCCACCGAGGCCCCAGAGAGCGGGCAGTGATACGAAGGAGACCAAAAAATGGCGAAACCGATGACCAAGACCCAGCTTGTGGCCGCTCTGGCCGAGGAGATGGGCAGCGACAAGAAAACCGCCGGGGCCGCACTTGATGCGGTGGTGGCGATCATCAACCGCGAAGTGGCGACAGGCGGGGCGGTGACGCTGCCCGGCGTGGGCAAGTTCTATTGCCGCGAGCGGCCCGAGCGCATGGTGCGCAACCCCGCCACCGGCGAGCAGATGAAGAAGGCCGCCGACAAGCAGGTCAAGGTGACCGTGGCCAAGGCGCTCAAGGACAGCGTCAACGGCTGAGCCATCGCGCCGGGCCGTCCGTTTCCGGGCGGCCCTGTCTGGCGGGGGGCAATTCGTGCTTGCCCTCCACAAAGCCCTCCCCTATAGAAGCTCAATCCGCGACCCCCGGCCTGTGCCGGGGATTCGCGTATTGAAATCCATCCACCGGGTGACGGGTGACCCTGAAACAGATGTCAGGGGCCGGCCGGTGTCATGATAAAGGAAGACATGGCGATGAAGGCCACGGAATTGCGCGACAAGACCCCGGACCAACTCCGGGACGAGCTTGTCCGGCTCAAGAAAGAACAGTTCAACCTGCGCTTCCAGGCGGCGACCAGCCAGCTTGAGAACACCGCGCAGATGCGCCGCGCCCGCCGCGATGCCGCGCGCGTCAAGACGATCCTCAACGAAAAGGCCCGTGGTGCGGCCGCTGAGCAGGGAGCCTGAGACCATGCCCAAACGTATCCTGCAAGGCATCGTCACCTCGGACGCCAACGCCCAGACCGTGACCGTTTCGGTCGAGCGCCGCTTCAAGCATCCCGTGCTTCAGAAGACGATCCGCAAGTCCAAGAAATACCGGGCGCATGACGAGAACAACACCTTCAAGAAAGGTGACGCGGTGCGCATCATCGAATGTGCCCCGAAATCCAAGACGAAACGCTGGGAGGTGCTGGAGGCCTGATCCTTCGCACCATCCGGTTTGATCGAAACCCTGGGGGAATTAACCAGAACAGCCCCCACAGGTCGGGAGAAACCCTATGATCCAGATGCAGACCAATCTGGATGTCGCTGACAATTCCGGCGCACGCCGGGTGCAGTGCATCAAGGTTCTCGGCGGTTCGCACCGTCGTTATGCCTCGGTCGGCGATATCATCGTCGTCTCCGTGAAAGAGGCCATTCCGCGCGGTCGCGTGAAAAAGGGCGACGTGCGCAAGGCCGTCGTCGTGCGCACCGCCAAGGAGGTCCGTCGCGAGGATGGCACCGCCATCCGCTTTGACCGCAACGCAGCGGTGATCCTCAACAACGCGGGCGAACCGATCGGCACCCGGATTTTCGGGCCGGTGGTGCGCGAGTTGCGTTCCAAGAACTTCATGAAGATCATCTCGCTCGCCCCGGAGGTGCTGTAAGATGGCCGCGAAACTGAAAAAGGGTGACACCGTTGTGGTGCTCGCCGGCAAGGACAAGGGCCAGAAGGGCACCATCCTCAGCGTCGATCCCAAGGCCGGCAAGGCCGTGGTCGATGGCGTGAACATGGCCATTCGCCACACCCGCCAGAGCCAGACCAGCCAGGGCGGACGCATCCCCAAGGCGATGCCCATTGACCTCAGCAACCTTGCCATGATCGACAAGAACGGCAAGCCCACGCGCGTCGGCTTCAGGATCGAGGGCGACAGGAAGGTGCGCTTTGCCAAGACCACGGGGGACGTGATTGATGCTTGATACCGCAACCTATACCCCGCGCCTCAAGACGCAGTTCCGCGATGTCATCAAGCCCGCTCTGAAAGAAGAGTTCGGCTACAAGAACGACATGATGATCCCGCGTCTGGAAAAGATCGTGCTCAACATCGGCTGTGGTGCCGAGGCGGTGCGCGATTCCAAGAAGGCCAAATCGGCGCAGGAAGACCTGACCGCCATCGCAGGCCAGAAAGCCGTGACCACCAAGGCGCGCAACTCCATCGCCGGCTTTCGCCTGCGCGAGGGGATGCCCGTTGGTGCCAAGGTTACGCTGCGCGGCGACCGGATGTATGATTTCCTCGACCGCCTGATCACCGTGGCCATGCCCCGTATCCGCGACTTCCGCGGCGTCTCGGGCAAGTCGTTCGACGGCAACGGCAATTACGCGATGGGTCTCAAGGAACACATCGTCTTTCCCGAAATCAACTTCGACAAGGTCGACGAAGTCTGGGGGATGGACATCATCATCACAACCACGGCGAAGACCGACGCTGAAGCCAAGGCGCTGTTGAAGCATTTCAACATGCCCTTCAACAGCTGAGCCGGGGGAGGATCAAGATATGGCCAAGAAATCAATGATCGAGCGCGAGAAGAAGCGCCAGAAGCTGGTGGACCAATACGCCACCCGGCGCGCCGCGCTCAAGGCGATCATCAAGGACGAAGCAAAGCCGATGGAAGAGCGGTTCCGCGCCTCTCTCAAGCTCGCGCAACTGCCGCGCAACAGCTCTGCGACGCGCCTGCATAACCGCTGCCAGCTTACCGGGCGTCCGCACGCCTATTACCGCAAGCTGAAAATCAGCCGGATCGCCCTGCGCGAGCTCGGCTCTGCCGGGCTGTTGCCCGGTGTCGTGAAATCGAGCTGGTGAGGAGGGCGCAGATATGAACGATCCTATCGGCGATATGCTCACCCGTATCCGCAACGCACAGATGCGCGGCAAGACCACCGTGCGCACGCCCGCGTCCAAGATGCGCGTGCGCGTTCTCGATGTGCTGGCCTCCGAGGGCTATATTCGCGGCTACGAGGCCGCGACCGGTGCCACCGGCCACCCCGAGCTTGAAATCAGCCTCAAATATTACGAGGGCATCCCTGTCATTCGCGAGATGAAGCGGGTCTCCAAGCCCGGTCGCCGCGTCTACATGGGCGTCAATGACATTCCGCAGGTCCGTCAGGGCCTCGGCGTGTCGATTGTCTCCACCCCCAAGGGTGTGATGTCGGATGCAGCTGCACGCGCCGCCAATGTCGGTGGCGAAGTGCTCTGCACTGTATTCTGAGGGAGGCCCGGACATGTCACGTATCGGAAAACAACCCGTGGCCCTGCCCGATGGCGTCTCTGCGACGATCTCGGGCCAGACCATCGAAATCAAGGGTCCCAAGGGCGCCAAGAGCTTTACGGCGACCGACGATGTGACCCTTACCAACGCGGATGGCACCATCACCGTCACCCCGCGCGGCAAATCCAAGCGCGCCCGCCAGCAATGGGGCATGACCCGCACGGTCATCGCCAACATGGTGCACGGTGCCAAGGACAGTTTCCGCCAGGAACTTGAAATCCGCGGCGTGGGCTATCGTGCCGCGGTGCAGGGAAGCGTGCTCAAGCTCAATCTCGGCTACAGCCATGACGTGGATTTCGCGATCCCCGATGGCGTGACCGTGACGGCACCCAAGCAGACCGAACTGGTCATCGAGGGCACCGACAAGCAGCTCGTCGGACAGGTCGCGGCCAATATCCGTGACTGGCGTCGGCCCGAGCCCTACAAGGGCAAAGGCATCCGCTACAAGGGCGAGTATATCTTCCAAAAGGAAGGCAAGAAGAAGTAAGGGACGCGACAGATGGCAAACAGCAAGAGAAAACTGTTCCTCAAACGCCGCCTGCGCGTTCGGAGCAAACTTCGGAAGGTCAACGCGGGGCGCGTGCGCCTGAGCGTTCACCGGTCCAACAAGAATATCAGCGCGCAGCTCATCGACGATGTGCGCGGCATCACGCTGGCGGCGGCCTCGACCCTGGAAAAGGATCTCGGTTTCGTCGGCAAATGCACCGTCGAAGCAGCGGCCAAGGTGGGCGAAACGGTTGCCGAGCGGGCGAAACAGGCCGGGGTGACCGAGGCCTATTTCGACCGGGGCGGCTTCATCTATCATGGCCGCGTCAAGGCGTTGGCGGAAGCCGCGCGTGACGCCGGTCTGAAGATCTGAGGAGACGAGAGAGATGGCAAGAGAAGACAACCGCCGCGAGCGTCGCGACCGCGATGAAACGCCGGAATTCGCCGACCGCCTCGTCGCGATCAACCGCGTCAGCAAGACGGTGAAGGGCGGCAAACGCTTTGGGTTCGCGGCGCTCGTCGTCGTGGGCGATCAGAAAGGCCGCGTTGGCTTTGGCAAGGGCAAGGCCAAGGAGGTCCCCGAGGCGATCCGCAAGGCCACCGAGGCCGCCAAGCGGGGCATGATGCGTGTGCCGCTGCGCGAGGGCCGCACCCTGCACCATGACATCGAGGGCCGTCACGGTGCCGGCAAGGTGGTGATGCGCACTGCCCCGCACGGCACCGGCATCATCGCGGGCGGGCCGATGCGCGCCGTGTTCGAGATGCTGGGGCTTCAGGATGTCGTCGCCAAATCGAACGGCTCGCAGAACCCCTATAACATGATCCGCGCCACGCTCGACGGTCTTCGCAAGCAGACCAGCCCGCGCATGGTGGCACAGCGGCGCGGCAAGAAGGTCGCCGACATCCTGCGCAGGGGTGACGAGGCCCCGGCCGCCGCGCCCGAAGCCGTTGACGCGTAAGGAGACCCCAAGCATGGCCAAGACCATCGTTGTCAAGCAGATCGGCTCTCCGATCCGCCGCCCCGCCAAGCAGCGCCAGACCCTGATCGGGCTGGGGCTGAACAAGATGCACAAGACCCGCGAGCTTGAAGACACCCCCGCCGTGCGCGGCATGGTCGCCAAGATCCCGCATATGGTCGAGATCATTGAGGAAAAGGGCTGAACGCCCTTTTCGTGAAAGGAAGGCGGTCCGGACGTTTTTGACGTGTCCGGGCCGTCTCGGAAAACCGCCCCGGTCAGAGATGGCCGGGGCGGTTTCCGTTTGCGCGCGCGATCTCGCGCCGGATCATGGCAAAAGGCGCGCCCGAGGGCGGGGTAATGCCTGAAGGGGGTGTTGAAGGCAAAGCCCCCTTGCGCGGAATCAAGGCGCGCTTGCGCNNCGCCGCGCGAGCGCCCGACCGCCCCGACGCGCGGGCGCTTTTGCAACGTCTCACCCCGAACAATCGTTGAAGTATTTGGCACCATAAAGCGCCCGCCACACCCGTTGCAGCGCCCACCCGCGGTTGGGCACCGCGCGGCTCATCTCTGAAACTGCCAACGTCCCCGTCATGCCCATATCGGCCTCAGGCGGTCAGGCCCTCCGGTTCCGGCAGGCCATTTGCGCGGCAGCAGGCGGTGACGGTGTTGGCCAGCAGGCACGCGATGGTCATCGGCCCCACGCCGCCGGGCACCGGGGTGATCGCGCCCGCCACCGGCGCGGTGCTGGCGAAATCCACGTCGCCGACCAGCATGGTCTTGCCGTCGCGCTCGATCCGGTTGATGCCCACGTCGATCACCGTGGCCCCCGGCTTGATCCAGTCGCCGGGCACCATCTCTGGCCTGCCCACGGCGGCCACCACGATATCGGCGCGGCGCACCACCTGCGCCAAATCGCGGGTCCGCGAATGTGCGATGGTCACGGTGCAGCTATCATTGAGCAAAAGCTGCGCCATCGGTTTGCCGACGATATTGGAGCGCCCGATCACCACCGCATCCATGCCCGACAGGCTTCCCAGATGGTTGCGCAGCATCATCAGGCACCCAAGCGGCGTGCAGGGCACCATGCTTTTCTGCCCGGTGCCCAGACGGCCCACGTTGGAGATGTGGAAGCCATCCACGTCTTTGGCCGGATCAATCGCGTTGATGACCAGATCGGAATCGAGATGACCGGGCAGCGGTAGTTGCACGAGGATGCCATGCACCGCAGGGTCGTTGTTGAGCGCGTCGATGAGCGCCAGCAGATCGGCCTCCGATGTGCCCGCGCCAAGACGGTGCTCGTAGGAATTCATCCCCACCTCGACCGTCTGCTTGCCCTTGGAGCGCACATAGACCTGGCTGGCCGGATCCTCGCCCACCAGCACCACGGCAAGGCCCGGTGTGATCCCGTGCGCCGCTTTGAGCCGTGCGACGTGCTCCGCCACCTTGCCCCGGATCGTGGCGGCAAATGCCTTGCCGTCGATGATATCTGCGCTCATGGCTTTCCTTTCCGTGGCGTCTGAAGCCGGGGTTTCCCTCGGCCCGGTTTTCAAAACAGGCCTTCGATCTGGCCCGCATCGTTGAGGCGGATCGATTCCGCCGCCGGGCGCGAGGGCAGGCCCGGCATGGTCATGATCTCGCCGCACACGACTACGACAAACCCCGCCCCCGCCGAAAGCCGCACCTCGCGCACCGGCACCGAATGGCCGGTGGGCGCGCCACGCACGCTCGGGTCGGTGGTAAAGCTGTATTGCGTCTTGGCCATGCAGACCGGCAGGGTGCCATAGCCCTGCGCCTCCCACTCGCGGAGCTGGTTGCGGATCTTCTGATCGGCGAGCACCTCGTCGGCGCGGTAGATGCGTTTGGCGATGGTCTCGATCTTCTCGAAAAGGGGCATCTCGTCGGGGTAGAGCGGGCCGAAATTGGGATGGCCGACCTCGGCCATTTGGACCACCTTGCGCGCCAGCGGCTCGGCGCCCTCGGAGCCAAGCTCCCAATGCCGCGACAGCACCGCCTCGGCCCCGTGGGTGGCCACATAGTCGCGCACGGCCTGCAGTTCTGCCTCGGTATCGGTGACGAAATGGTTGATCGCCACCACCACCGGCACGCCAAAGCTCTTGATGTTCTCGATATGACGGCCAAGGTTCGGACAGCCTTTCCTGACCGCTGCGACATTCTCTGCGCCCAGATCGGCCTTGGCCACGCCGCCATTCATCTTCATTGCGCGCACGGTGGCGACCAGAACCACGCAATCGGGTGCGAGGCCGGCCTTGCGGCACTTGATGTTCATGAATTTTTCGGCCCCGAGATCGGCACCAAAGCCAGCTTCGGTCACCACGTAATCGCTGATCTTGAGCGCCGTGGTGGTGGCGATGACCGAGTTGCAGCCATGCGCGATATTGGCAAACGGCCCGCCATGGACAAAGGCGGGGTTGTTCTCGAGCGTCTGCACTAGGTTGGGCTGCATCGCGTCCTTCAAGAGCACCGTCATCGCGCCCTCGGCCTTGATATCGCGGCAGAAGACCGGCGTCTTGTCGCGGCGATAGGCGACGATCATCGCGCCAAGACGCGCTTCGAGATCCTTGAGGTCATTGGACAGGCACAGGATCGCCATGACCTCGGAGGCCACGGTGATGTCAAACCCGTCCTCGCGGGCAAAGCCGTTGGAGACACCCCCCAGTGACGAGGTGATCTGGCGCAAGGAGCGGTCGTTCATGTCCACCACGCGCCGCCAGACGACGCGGCGGGTGTCGATATCGAGTGCGTTGCCCCAGTAGATATGGTTGTCGATCATGGCCGAGAGCAGGCTGTGCGCGCTGGTGATGGCGTGGAAATCGCCGGTGAAATGGAGGTTCATGTCCTCCATCGGCACGACCTGCGCATAGCCGCCCCCGGCGGCCCCGCCCTTCATCCCGAAATTCGGCCCCAATGATGCCTCGCGGATACACACCGTCGCGCGCTTGCCGATCCGGTTGAGCCCGTCGCCAAGGCCCACGGTGGTCGTGGTCTTGCCCTCGCCTGCGGGCGTCGGATTGATCGCGGTCACGAGGATGAGCTTGCCGCTCTTGTTGCCCTGCACCGAGGTGATGAAATCCTGGCTCACCTTGGCCTTGTCATGGCCATAGGGCAGCAGGTGCCCGGAGGGGATGCCAAGCTTGGCCCCGATCTCCTGAATCGGCAGTTTCGAGGCGTCGCGCGCGATCTCGATATCGGATTTATAGCTCATGTCCGGTCCTTTTTCTGGGCGCGGGTGGGGGAGGTGTCCCCCGCCTATAGCGGCTTTGCCGCTGCCCGAGAGAGGCGAATCCGACATATCGCGCCTCACTTGCGTCGGGCTGTCACGGGGCCTGCGTCAGCGATGCATCGGGTCGTGTCCCGACCACGCGGGCTGATCGGGGACATGCAGCCGCAACACATCGCCAAGCGCGATGCGGCCCTCGCGCTCGACCCAGGCGGTCACGCCGCGGCGGCCCTTCGCGGCGGCCTTGAACCGGCCCCCGATGCCCGGCATATGGCCCTCGATCACGCGGGCGGGCAGGTGGCAGGGGCGGTTCTCCATGTCGATCACCAGCGTCGCCCCCGACGGGGCCTGAAGCCGCGACGAGGGCGGCACATGGCTGAAATCCGCGATCCCCTCGATCACCAGCGACGCACCAAGCCATGCCGGATCGAGCGCGCCCGCGCCCATCGTCGTCGCGATTGCCGCCAGTTCCTCGGCCGAGAGCACGGAAAGCTGCCGGACATTGGCGATCTCGGTGCCCTTGGGGTGCTGTGCCACCACCCGGCTGCACGAGGGGCGCGTGCGCCCGCCATGCGCCTCGCCCGCGATCCCGGCGAAGGTCAGCTCGGCCGTGTCGAGCGCCTCGGCCTCAAGCGCCGCCTCGCGATCCGGCACCCGGCCCAGCCAGACCACGCGCCCCTGAAATTCGGTTGGTTTCAATGCCGGCATTATGAGTGCCCCTCATCCTTCCTAGTGGTAAATACCCGCCCCGCAGGGCCGCCCTCCGTCCGGTTCAGACGGTCAGGGTAAAGAACAGCCGCCGGAACGGAAACAGCACCGTGCCGTCACCGCGCACCGGATAGGCGGTGTGCATCACTTCCTCGTAGCGGCGGATGATTTCGGCCTTCTCATCTGCGTCGAGCATGGCAAGGACGGGGCGCGCATAGGTGCTCTCTGTATAGCGGCGGATCGGGTGGCTGCCGGGCTCGGCGGTCAGGCGCTGATAGTAATCGGTCTCCCACAGCCGGAATTGCCCGAGGCCGCCCAGCAATTCCTCGTAGCGCACCGGTGCCATCACGCCGGGCGTGCCCATCCCCTCGGTGCGGTCGGGGCGGAATTCCTCGGCCAGGCTGAGCCAGACGCGGTGCGAGGGGGCCTTGTTCTGATGCGGCATCTGCACCGCGAGCGTGCCGCCCTTGCCCAGCATCCGCGCCAGCCGGGGCATCAGCACCTCGTGATTACCGACCCAGTGCAGCGCCGCGTTGGAATAGATCAGACCCGGCGCGCGGCGCGGGTGCCAATCGGCGATATCGGCCTGTTGGATCGCGTCATAGCTGCCGCTGGCGCGCGCCTTCTCGAGCATGGCGGGGCTGGCATCGACACCCACAAGGCTCCGCCCGCCCGCGCGCGCGCGCAGCGCCTCGGCCATGCCGCCGGTGCCGCAGCCAAGATCGACCACATCGCCCGCCCCCATCCCGCCGACCGCGTTCAAGAGGTCGAGCGCGGGGCGCAGCCGCTGATCCCGGAACCGTGCATAGGCCCGGGGGTTCCAGTCCTGCGATGTTGCGCCGCGGCTCACGTCGAGGGCTCGGGCTCCAGCCCGCCGTCGCGCGTGCCGGGCGCGGATTTGGGCTTGGTCTTGGGAATCGCGATCAGCGAGGCCTTGCCGCTCGCGGGCGCGCTGCCATCCTCGTCATCGGCCGCGGGCGGCTCGCCGTTCATGACGCGGCGGATTTCGTCGCCGGTGAGGGTCTCGTATTCCAGAAGGCCCTGGGCGAGGCGTTCCCATTCCTCGTGCTTTTCCTCAAGGATCGCGCGGGCTCTCTGATAGGCCTCGTCGATGAGGCGTTTTACCTCTTCCTCGATCAGTTCCTTGGTATGGGCCGAGATCGAGAAGCCGCCCGCGCCATTGCCCATATAGCCCTCATGCGCCTGTTCGTAATCGACATTGCCGACCTTGTCGGACATGCCCCAGCGCATCACCATTGCCCGCGCCAGCCCGCTGGCCTGCTGGATATCGCCCGCCGGGCCGTTGCTCACATTGTCCTCGCCGTATTTGATGATTTCGGCGGCCTTGCCGGCCATCGTCATCGCCAGTTTCTGCTCGCATTCCGCCTTGTGCCAGTTGAGGCGGTCAATCTCGGGCAGGCTCACCACCATGCCAAGCGCGCCGCCGCGCGGGATGATCGTGGCCTTGTAGACCGGATCGCATTTCGGCAGCGACAGGCCCACCACCGCGTGCCCGGCCTCGTGATAGGCGGTCTTTTCCTTCTGGTCGTCGGTGAGCACCATCGAGCGGCGCTCGGTGCCCATCATGACCTTGTCCTTGGCGTTTTCGAAATCAATCATCGTGACAAAGCGCCGCCCCACGCGCGCCGCCATCAGCGCCGCCTCGTTGACAAGGTTGGCCAGATCCGCGCCCGAGAAACCGGGCGTGCCGCGCGCGATCAGGCGCAGATCGACATCGGGGCCGAGCGGGGTCTTGCGGGCATGGACGCCGAGGATTTTCTCGCGGCCCTTGATATCGGGGTTACCCACCGTCACCTGCCGGTCAAACCGGCCGGGGCGCAGGAGCGCCGGGTCGAGCACGTCCTTGCGGTTGGTCGCGGCGATGATGATGACGCCCTCGTTGGCCTCGAACCCGTCCATTTCCACAAGCAACTGGTTGAGCGTCTGCTCACGCTCGTCATTGCCGCCGCCATAGCCCGCGCCACGGTGGCGGCCCACGGCGTCGATCTCGTCGATAAAGACGATGCAGGGCGCGTTTTTCTTGGCCTGCTCGAACATGTCGCGCACGCGGGAGGCACCCACGCCCACGAACATCTCGACGAAATCAGAGCCGGAGATGGTAAAGAACGGCACGCCCGCCTCGCCCGCGATGGCCCGCGCCAGCAGCGTCTTGCCGGTGCCCGGAGGGCCCACCAGAAGCGCCCCCTTGGGAATCTTGCCGCCCAGACGCGAAAATTTCTGCGGGTTGCGCAGGAATTCCACGATTTCCTCAAGCTCTTCCTTGGCCTCGTCGATGCCCGCCACGTCATCAAAGGTCACACGCCCGCTTTTCTCGGTGAGCATCTTGGCCTTGGATTTGCCAAAGCCCATCGCGCCGCCTTTGCCGCCGCCCTGCATCCGGTTCATGAAATAGATCCACACGCCGATCAGCAGCAGGAAGGGCAGGAGCGACAGCAGGAAGGACTGAAAGCCCGACTGTTGCTGGCTCTCGGCCTTGACGGCAACACCTTTGTCGATGAGCCGCTGCGTGATTTCGGCATCGTCGGGGCGGACGGTGGTGTAATCGACACCATCGGTGCCGCGATAGCGGATGGTCTCGCCGTCGATGGTTGCCTGGCTCACCGCGCCGCTATCGACCGCGGCCACGAAGTCGGAATAGAGGACAGACCGGCTTTGCAGCGTGTTGCCCGATCCGCTGAACAGGTTGAACAGGGCGAGGATCAGCAGGAACAGGATCAGCCAGAAGGCGATGTTGCGCGCGTTACCCAAAAGAGATCTCCCGAAAATGAGGTCTGGTAGCCCTTAGCACGGGCCGTCCCCGTCTTAAATAGATATTGGCGGGCGGGCTTCAATGAAAGATCGGGCTGTCGAGATAGGCCGTGATGTCGCGCAGCAGGTGCAGGCGCCAGCCATTTGGCCACCCCGCAAGCGGCGCGGCAATGAGCGTGTCGCCCCGCCAGAGCGCCGGGCTTGCCAGCGCCGAGCCGTGCGGAAGCCCGCCCGCGCGCCAATCCGGGCAGGCCCGAAGCCCCGCCGCGCCGAGGGCGGCGATGGTGGCGCGCGTGGTATCGGCAGGGCCATCGGTGGCCCCGGTGGCGCGCCAGCGTCCATCCCAGACCGCGCCCGAGGGCACCCGAAGCCCCGCCACCGCGCGATATTCGCGCGCCAGCCGCAAATGCCCGCCCCCGGCGCTCAGCACGCAGCCCCGAAGCGTCATGCGCCGCCCCGCGCGCGCGGCCTCAAGCAGCGCGACCATCGCCGCGCCGCGCGGCGCGTAATCGCGCCCGGTCATCCATGCCAGCCCCGCCAGCAGCAGCCGCCGGGCGATCTCGTCGGGCAGGGCGGCGAAATCGGTCTGCCGCCAGAGCAGGTCTCCGCCCTCGACCGTGGTGATGTCGGTTGCAGCACGCCGCGCGCAAGCCCCAAGCGCCGCGCGCGCCCCGGCCAGCCGCCGCGCCGTCGCCGCCAGTTGATCGACCCCGAGACCAAGGGGCGCGAGCGCGGCGAGCGCCGCGCGGGCGCGGGCGCGGTCATAGGCCGGATCGTCATTCGTGGGATCATCGGCCCAGCCCACGCCGCGCGCGCGCAGATATGACTTGAGAGGCGCGCGCCCGAGCGCGAGCATGGGCCGGTGAAAGGTGACGCCGCCCTCCTGCCAGCGCCCCCGCATCGCCGCCAGCCCATCCACGCCAGAGCCGCGCGCCAGCCGCATCAGGAAGGTTTCGGCAAGGTCGTTCCCGGTATGGCCGATGGCCACGTCCGCGATGCCGTGCCGCAGCGCCCAGCCCGCCATCAAGCGGTAGCGCGCGCGCCGCGCCTGATCGGGGATGTTGCCGCGCGCGGCGCTCCCGGCCCAATGCAGCGTCTCGTGCGCCAGCCCCAACCCGGTGCAGATCTGCGCCACCTGCGCCGCCTCATCCGCCGCCTCTGCGCGCAAGCCGTGATCGACGGTGGTCACGCACAACTCTGGCCCGCCGGTGGCGCGCCAGTCGTGCAAGAGGTGCAGCAGCGCCAGCGAATCGCTACCGCCCGAGACCGCGACACCCAGCCGGGCAGGCGGGTTCGCCCCGAAATGCGCGCGCAGCGCCCCGAGAAGGGGCGCGGCCCTATTCGCCCCGTTGGCCCCGTTGGCCCCGTCTGTCCCGTCGCTCACGGACAGCCGAGCCGGGCCATTTCCGCCTCGGCCTCGGCCACGACCTCTGTTCCCGGATAGCGCGGCGCGACCTGTCCAAGCATCACGCAGGCCTCATCTGTCTGGCCAAGCCGCCCCAGCGCGCGGCCCAGAAGATAGAGCGCGGGCGCGGCCTCCGGCCCGTCGGGGGCGGCGCTGAACGTGTCGAGATAGGCGCGCGCGGCGGCGCTTTGCTGGTCTGCGGCCTCGAGCGCGCGGCCGCGCATCAGCCCCGCCTGACCACTGAGAGGGCTGCCGGGATAGGCGGCGAGGAAGGCCGCGAAATGCTCTGCCGCCTGCGCGTGCTCGCCCGCCTCAAAGGCGGCGGTGGCGCGCTCGAAATCCTCGCGCTCGCTGATCGCGAGTTGCGGGCCATCGCCGGTGCCGGTTTCAGGGGCCGTCGGGGCAGTGCCGCCGCCGGTGGCGGGGGCCACGCCGCCAAGCGTGCCGCCCGGCTCCAGCCCGGCGATGTCGCAGCCCGGCTCGATCTCGCAGAGGCGGAATTCCAGATCGCCGACGCGGTTGGTGCCGTCGCGCACCACCCGGTCGATGCGAAACTCAAGCTCTTCGGTCTTGGCGGTGAGGCGCTGCACCTGTGCCTCGATGGCGTTGACGCGATCAAGAAACGCACCGCCGCCCGCAGGCTGCGCCGCGCCGCCGGTGGTGCTCAGCTCGCGTTTGAGCTTTTGCAACTCGACGAACAGCACGGCCAGTTCCTGCCGTATATCGGCCAGCGTTTCGGCCTGCTGCGCGCCCGCCCCGGCGGGGGCGATGAGCAGGGCAAGGCCGAGGGCTTTGAGCGTTGCGCGCATCGCCCCGCCCTCAGCTTCCCAGGCCGGCGGCGAGCACCGTCACCGCGCGGCGGTTCTTGGCATAGCACGCCTCGTTGCTGCAAATCTCGATGGGGCGTTCCTTGCCATAGCTGACGGTGCGCAGGCGATTGGCCGCGACGCCCCGGCTTATGAGGTATTCCTGCACCGAATTGGCGCGCCGCGCACCCAGCGCGAGGTTGTATTCGCGGGTGCCCTGCTCATCGGCATGGCCCTCGATCGTGGCGGTGAAATCGCGGTTGGTCATCAGCCACCCGGCCTGACCGTCAAGCACGGCCTGCGCCTCGGGCGAGAGGGTGGACTGATCCACCGCGAACAGCACCCGGTCGCCGATGGCCTGCTGAAAATAGGCGGGCGATGTCGGATCGGAGGCGGACCCCGAAAGCCCCGTGCCGTTCAGGTTGACATTGTTTTGATCCTCGAACCGGTCGGGGTTGGTGCAGGCGGCGAGCGCAAGCCCGGCCACCAGGATCATCGTCTTGCTCAGATAGGTCATTGGCGTTTGTCCTTTGTTGTTGCGGCTGTCATATCACAGCCCGCGCCCCGAGAAAATGCGCCTCGCGGCCCCTTTCGTTCAGTCCTGAAGCGGCGACCAGGCGGGATCGCTTGCGCCGCCCGTCGTCGGCACCTGTTTGAGGTTGCGCCCGGTGATGTCCACCGAGTAGAGCCGCGCCTCGCCCTGCGCGCCTTGCGTCTCGCGGGTGAACATGATGACCCGGCCATTGGGGGCCCATGTCGGCCCCTCGTCGAGAAATGAGGCGGTGAGCAGGCGCTCTTCGCTGCCATCAAGGCGCATGACGCCGATGTGAAAGCGCCCCTTGGCCTGTTTGGTGAAGGCGATGAGGTCGCCGCGCGGCGACCAGACCGGCGTGCCATAGCGCCCCTGGCCAAAGCTGATGCGCTGCGCCTCGCCGCCGCGGGCATCCATGATATAAAGCTGCGGCGTGCCCGAGCGGTCGCTCTCGAACACGATGCGGCTGCCATCGGGGCTATAGCTTGGCGCGGTCTCGATCGAGGGCGCGGTGGTGAGCCTCGTGCTCGCCCCGCTGGCGATATCCATCGTGTAGAGATCGGTATTGCCGTTCTGGGTCAGCGAATAGACCACCGTGCGCCCATCGGGTGAAAAGCGCGGCGCAAAGCTCATGGTGCCGTCTATCGTGGGCAGCACGCGGCGGCCGACATTGGCCACGTCGAGCAGGTAGATACGCGGAAAGCCGGTCTCGTAGCTGGTATAAAGCACCCGGTCGCCGGTGGGCGAGAAGCGCGGCGCGAGCACGATTGTCGCGGCATCGGTGAGATAGCGCAGGTTCGCGCCGTCGTAATCCATGATCGCCAGCCGCTTGGCGCGCTGATCCTTCGGCCCGCTTTCGGAGACAAAGACCACGCGGCTGTCGAAATACCCGCCCTCGCCGGTGATGCGCGAATAGACCTGATCGGCCACCTTGTGCGCGATGCGCCGCCAGCCATCCGCGTCGCCGACAAGCTGCTGGCCGCGGCCAAGCTCTTGCCCGGCAAAGACATCGTGGATGCGGAACTTGACCACCAGCCGCCCGGCCCCGTCGACACTGACCGAGCCTGTCACCAGCGCCTGCGCGTTGATCGCGCGCCAGTCGGCGAACTCGACCGGGCTGTCAAAGCTGGTGATGCGGCCGATATGCGCCTCCGCGGGGATTTCGCGAAAGAGGCCGGTGCCGCTCAGGTCTTGGGCGATGACGCGGGCGATGCGGGTGGCGAAATCGCTCGCCTGCGTGCTCTCGGCCACGAGATCGGGCACGGCAAAGGGCAGCGGCTCGATCACGCCCTCGGTCAATTCCAGCCGGAGCGGGCCGCCCTGAGTCTGGGCGGTGGCGGGCACGGCCCAGAGCGTCAGGGCGGCGAGGAGGGTCAGGAGAGAGCGCATCATTTGATCCTCATTTTCTCCGGGTTGAATGTCATTTCGATGTCACGCCATTGCGCGTATTTCTCGGGCGGCAGGTCGAACCCGTCATTGCCACAGCGGATGATGGCGCGGCGCGCGGCCTCATAGGCTTGCCGCGCGGCGGTGGCAGAGCCGCCGGAATGGCTCAACATGCGGATGCTGGCCACGTCCGGCTTGCCGGTTTCCAACATCTTCACGCCCACCACAACGGTGGTGGCGAGCGCCTCGGAGCTGAGGCTGCCCACGTTCCAGCAGCGTTGCACCGCGACCCGCAGCGCATCCTTTTCGCCCGCCGTCAGCGGCGGGCCGGCGGGGCGCGAGGGCGCGGGCGTGCCCTGGCCAAGCGCGGCGGCGAGCGCGTCGGTGACGGCCTCGCGGTCGGTGGCGGGGGGCGTGGGGGCCTCCTGCGGGGGGGCGGGGCGCGTGGCGGTCTCGACCGGGGCCGAGTCTGGGGCCAGATCGGGGGCCGGGGCGGGGGCGGGGGCGGGTTGCGCGGGGCGCGTGCGCGGGCGCAGCGAGGTGGTGGGGGCGGGGTCGCGCGGGCGCTCGGCCTCGGGCACGATCTCGGTCGCGGCCTCCTCGGGGGCGGTGGCGTCCTGCGGCTCCTGCGCCTCTGCGGCCCCCTCCTCGGGGGTTGTCTCGGGGCGGGCCACGTCATCGACGCGGGTATCGGGCGCGGGCGGGGCCACCGGTTCGGGGGCTATGCGGGGCGCGGGGCGCGGCTGTGGGCGCGGCGAGACCTCGGGCACGAGCGCGGCGGTTTCCTCGGGGGGGGCGCTCTGCGCGGGGGCGGCGTCGGTCACCTCGGTGGGGGCGGGGCGCGCGGGCACGGCGGGGGCCGGATCGGGGGGCGGTGTGGCGCTGGTCTCGGGGCGGCTTGCGTCCGGCGCACGATCCGGGCTGGGCGAGAGCGCGGGCGCTTCCTCGCCGGGGCTGGGCGGCTCGGGCGTGTCGACATTGGCCACCGCCTCGGGCGCGCTGTGCCGGGCCATGAGCGCGGCATATTCCGCCTGCGAGACGGCCACCGCCTCGACCACCACGGCGGGTGGCGGGTCGGCGCGGAACGCCCCCCCGAAGAGCGCCCACCCGATCACCGCCAGATGGCCCGCCCCCGATATGATCTGCCCGGTATTCACGCGCGCGCGCCCCTAACCGCCGCGACCGTCAAGCGCCGGGCCGCCCGGCTCTGTCACCAGCCCGATATTGGCGAAACCGCCGCCGTTGAGCGCGCCCATAACTTCCATCACCGTGCTATAGGGCACGGCCCCGTCGGCGCGCAGGAACACGCGGGGGCTTTCGCGTTCGGCGGCGATGGCGCGCAGCCGCGCCAGAAGCTCGGCGCGCGGCACCTCGGTGGTCTGGATCGAGACGCGGCCATCGGCGGCGATGGTCACGGTGAGCGGCTCTTCCTGCTCGCCGGGCAGGGCGCTGGCGGCGGTTTTCGGCAATTCCACCGGCACGCCGACCACCAGAAGGGGTGCGGCCACCATGAAGATGATGAGCAGCACCAGCATCACGTCCACGAAGGGCGTGACGTTGATTTCGGCCATGGGGCGGGTGCGCCCGCGCCCGCGCCTGCGGCGTCCGCCCGATCCTTGTTTCTGAACCACGCCCGCGCCCATGCTCAGCTATCCAGCTGGCGGCTGAGGATGGTGGCGAACTCGTCGGCAAAAGCCTCGTAGCCCGCGACAAGACGGTCGGAATCGGCGCTCAGCTTGTTGTAGAAGATCACCGCCGGGATCGCCGCCAGAAGCCCGAGCGCGGTGGCCAGAAGCGCCTCGGCAATGCCCGGCGCGACCACGACAAGACTGGTATTCTGCTCTTGCGCGATCGCGACAAAGGCATGCATGATGCCCCAGACCGTCCCGAAAAGCCCGATGAACGGTGCGGTGGAGCCAACCGTGGCCAGCACCTGCAAGCCGCTTTGCAGCGCGTCGGCCTCCTTGGCGATGGCCACATCCATCGAGCGGTCGATTCGCGCCGTGGCCCCGGCGATCAGGTCGCCATCATCGCGGTGGCTGCGCCGCCATTCGGTCATGCCGGCGGCAAAGATGCGCTCTGACTGGCCGGCGGGGTCTGGCCCGATCTCGTCGAACAGCCCGTCAAGCGGCTCTCCCGACCAGAAACGCCGGTCGAACACGGCAGCCTCGCGCCGCGCGCGGCGATAGGTGATGAGCTTTTGTATGATGATCGACCACGCCCAGAACGAGGCCACGATCAGCATCAACATGACCAGTTTCACGATGAACGTGGCGCGCGCGAACAGCGCCCACATGGAGAAATCAATCTCCTGCGCCAATGCGAGGGTTTCCGCTTCCATTTGCCTGCCTTATGCCCCGGACGGCCGTTCCCCGGCCTTATCGCGGGCAAATTACCCGATTTCAAAGGGGAAAGCCATGAGCTTTGATCCCATCACGCGCGATTGAACGGGTGGCGTGGTGCGGGCGGCGGATATTCGCTTGGCGCGTGCCCGTGTTCGACATTTGACACAAATCACCCGATGTGGCGCAGGGGAACGCTCTTGGCCTGAAGGGGACGTTCAGGGCGC
>DISF01000068.1 GCA_002421985.1 Roseovarius sp. UBA6217
ATCGAAGCCAAGGCGCTGCGCAAGCTGAAACATCCCTCGCGGTCACGGAAGTTGCGGAGTTTTCTGGATCAGTGAGGTGGGTGCCAACCCACCGCTTGAAACACCCATACTTGGGATGATGGGTGCCCACCCCACGCCCCTTGAATCCCCATACGCAATCACGTACATTCCACCCCATGAAACACACAACCTCCACCGATCTGCGCAAGAGCCTCTCGGCCATGATGGACCGGGTGAACGAGGATCACGAGCCGGTGCTTGTCACCCGCGCCAAGGGCAAGCCGGTGGTGATGATCTCGCTTGAGGATTATCAGGCGATGGACGAGACCGCCTATCTGCTGGCCTCGCCTGCCAATGCGCGCGCGCTGCGCGACGCCATTGCGCGGGTGGAGCGCGGCGAAGTCATTACCCGCACACTCGCCGACCTTCAGGCGATGGAAGGCGAATGAACCTCACATTCGATCCCGAGGCATGGGATCACTATCTGCACTGGCAGCGTGCGGACCCGAAGATTGCGCGCAAGATCAATCTCTTGATAAAGGAATGCCTCCGCCACCCCTATGAGGGCACCGGCAAGCCCGAGCCGCTCAGGGGCGATCTGGCGGGCTATTGGTCGCGGCGGATCGACCGGGAGCATCGTCTGGTTTACCGTGTCACCCAGGATGATATCGTCATCGTCCAATGCCGGTATCATTACTGAGCGCGGCCCGCCCGTGGCCCGCATCCCGACCACGAAGGAGGCCCCCATGTCGATCCTGTCGCGCCTGTTCGGCGGCACCGCCAAGCGCGAGGCGGGGGCCGAGCTTGCCGAAATCTACAAAGGCTTTCGCATCATCGCCGCCCCGCAGGAAGAGCGCGACGGCTTTCGCATCGGCGCGCGGATCGAGCAAGAGATGGGCGGCGAGGTCAAGGCGCATCATTTCCTGCGCGCCGACATGCTGCGCGACCGGGCCACGGCAGAGGCGTTCTCGATCCGCAAGGCGAAACAGGCGATCGACGAGCAGGGCGAGCGGATTTTCCGTTAGGGGGCGGATGTCTGGGCGGGCTCAAGGGTAAGGCTGGCGGTTGGGCGGCGCAAGGTGGTGTGAAGCGTCGTCAACGGCCTAGAGGGGACGTTTGGGGAGCCGCGCAAAGGGGGGTGCGCCTTGAACGTCCCCTTCAGGCCAGAAACGCCCCCGTGCGCCATCGCACCGCTTGTGCCCGTTGTCGACCATCAGCCCCTGATCGCGCCCCTATCCCCGGCACCGGCCCTTGCGCGGAGGCGCAGATGCGCCTACTCTCAGGGTAACTTGAAATGGAGGGCGTGTTATCATGACGCCCAGGCGTCCGATTGGTGCGGGCGCTATCCCTGACCCGGTCGAAAGCCCCGCGCCGAGCCAGCCGGATCATGTGCCGCTTTATGCGGCTCTCGATCTTGGCACGAACAGTTGCCGCATGTTGATCGCCCGTCCCGACGGGCGCAGCTTCCGCGTGGTCGACAGCTTTTCCAAATCGGTGCAGCTTGGGGCCGGGCTGGAGCGGTCGGGTCGGCTGTCGCGCGCGGCCATCTACCGCACGATTCAGGCGCTGCGGGTGTGCCGCCAGAAACTGCGCCGCCACGGTGTCACGCGGATGCGGCTGGTGGCCACCGAGGCCTGCCGCCGGGCAGAGAACGGGGCCGATTTCATGCGCCGGGTGGAGCGCGAGACCGGGCTGGCCCTCGACGTGATCGCGACCGAGGAAGAGGCGCGGCTTGCGGTGATTTCCTGCGCGCCGCTGGTCAACCCGCGCACCGAGCAGCTTCTGGTGGTGGATATCGGCGGCGGCTCGACCGAGCTTGTCTGGATCGACCTGCGCGGCGTCCCCGAGGACGAGCGCAAGCGCGCGATCATGCGGATGCATATGGGATTTCATCACAGCGGCGACGGCCCCGCCGCGCGGGTGGTGGACTGGATCAGCGTGCCGCTGGGTGTGGCGACGCTGCGCGAGCAGTTCCGCGATGTCGAGGACGACGCCGCGCGATTCGCTCTGATGAGCTGGTATTTCGAGGAGAATCTCGCCGAGTTTGCCCCCTACAAGAACGAGCAGCGCCGCGAGGGGTTTCAGATCGTGGGCACGAGCGGCACCATCACCACCGTGGCGGCAAGCCATCTCGGCCTGCGCCGCTATGACCGCAACAAGGTGGACGGCCTGACCATGACCAGCGACGAGATCGACCGCGTGATCCGCGACTACCTGGCACTTGGCCCCGCCGGGCGCAGGCGCGACCCGCGCATCGGGCAGGACCGGCAGACGCTCATCATGTCGGGGGCGGCGATCCTTCAGGCGCTCTTGCGGTGCTGGCCCACCGACCGGCTGAGCGTCGCCGATCGCGGCCTGCGAGAGGGGATGCTTTATGCGCAGATGGCCGCCGATGGCGTGCTGATCGAGGGAGAGGATTGATGGCAAAAGGGCCGGACGGCAAGAATACCTCGGGGCGCGGGCAGCGCGATCTGACGGTCAAGGTCAAGACGGCGCGCGGGCGGCGCGCGTCCTCGACGCGCTGGCTGCAACGGCAGTTGAATGACCCATACGTCAAGCGCGCGCAGGCCGAGGGCTATCGCGGCCGCGCCGCCTTCAAGATCATGGAGCTGGACGACAAGTTTCGCTTTCTGGTGCCGGGCGCGCGGGTGGTCGATCTGGGCTGCGCGCCGGGCGGCTGGCTTCAGGTGGCGGTGCCGCGCGTCAACGCGCTCGGGGAAAAGCCGGGCAAACGGCAGGGCTTTGTTCTGGGCATCGACCTGCAAGAGGTAGAGCCGGTGGCCGGGGCCGAGATCCATCAGCTCGATTTCATGGATGAGGGGGCCGATGAGCAGGTCAAGGCCTGGCTTGGCGGGCGCGCCGATGTGGTGATGTCGGATATGGCGGCCTCCTCCTCGGGGCACAAGCAGACCGACCATCTGCGCATCATCGCGCTTTGCGAGGCGGCGGCCGGTCTCGCCTTCGACGTGCTCGAAGAGGGCGGCACGTTTGTCTCCAAGGTGCTGGCGGGCGGGGCCGAGGGCGAGTTGCAAAAGCTGCTCAAACAGCGGTTCACCAAGGTGGCGAACGTGAAACCCCCAGCCTCGCGCGCCGACAGTTCCGAGAAATTCGTGGTTGCGACGGGGTTTCGCGGTTAGAGCAATTTCAGAAAAAGTTGAGAGACTTTTTCGGTTCGAAATTGCGACAACTCAATCATTCAGAGTGTTTTGGTGTTTCAACGAAAAACCGAAACACTCTAAGGTCGGGGGCCGGGGACGGCACCGGCGCATCGCCGATTTCCACCGCAGCACGATGATGGCGCTCGGGGAGGCGGTGGACACCTCGGGCCTCGACAGCCCGCAGGAATTTACCCCCCACGGTCTCATGATCCGGGTCCGCAGTCCGCGAGCAGCGCCCAGGCGATCGCCCACATCACCGCGCCCACGCCGGCATCAAGCAGCCGCCAGCTTGCCGGGCGGCGAAACAGCGGCGCAAGCAGGCGCGCGCCATATCCCAGCGCGAAGAAGAAAGTGAAACTCGCCGCCACCGCGCCCACGCCAAAGGCCAGCCGGTCGGAATATTGCGCCGACACTGCCCCCAGCAGGACCACCGTATCAAGATAGACATGCGGGTTGAGCCATGTCAGCGCCAGGCAGGTCAGCACCGCGCGGCGCAAGCCCCCCGCGCCCGCGCCCGCCTCCAGCACCGCGCCGCCGCGCCACGCCGCCCGGAAGGCGCGCGCGCCATAGACCAGCAGGAAGGCCGCGCCGCCATAGCGCATCACCCGCTCAAGCCCCGGCACCATCGCTGTGAGCGCGCCAAACCCCGCCACCCCCGCCGCGATCAGCACCGCGTCTGAGACCGCGCAAACCAGCACCACCGCCAGCACATGCTCGCCCCGCAAGCCCTGCCGCAGCACAAAGGCATTCTGCGCGCCAATCGCGAGAATGAGCGAGAACCCAAGCGCGAACCCTGCCAGCCCTGCCTGCATCGGCCGACCCTTCTTCTTGGGTTAAATACTCATCTTCCGGCACCAGCGGATCAAAGCTGCGCCATCACCTCGTCACTGGCCTCGAAATTGGTGGTGACGCGCTGCACGTCGTCGTCATCTTCCAACGCCTCGATGAGGCGCATGAGCTTTTCCATGCCCTCGAGATCCATCTCGGTCGTGGTGGTGGGCTTCCACACCAGCTTGGTCGAAAGGCTCTCGCCAAGCGTGGCCTCAAGGGCGGCGGAAACCTCGCCCAGATCGGTATCGGCGCACCAGATCACATGGCCGTCCTCGGAACTCTCGACATCCTCGGCACCCGCCTCGATCGCGGCCATCATCACCGTGTCGGCGTCGCCTGCCGAGGCGGGATAGCTCACCTCGCCCTTGCGCTCGAACATGAAGGCCACGCTGCCCGTCTCGCCCAGGTTGCCACCATTCTTGGAGAAGGTCGAGCGCACGTTCGAGGCGGTGCGGTTGCGGTTGTCGGTCATCGCCTCGACGATCACCGCCACGCCGCCGGGGCCGTAGCCCTCATAGCGGATTTCCTCGTAATCCTCCGCATCGCCGCCCTGCGCCTTCTTGATGGCGCGCTCGATATTGTCCTTGGGCATGGATTGCGCCTTGGCCTCCTTGATCGCAAGGCGCAGGCGCGGGTTCTTGTCGGGGTCGGGGTCGCCCATCTTGGCCGCGACGGTGATCTCCTTGGAGAACTTGGAGAAAAGCTTGGCGCGGACGGCATCCTGCCGCCCCTTGCGATGCTGGATATTCGCCCATTTGGAGTGGCCGGCCATGTGGTCCTCATCAGGATACGGGAAATCTCGGGTCTTTTATCGCCGCAATCGGCGCAGGGCAACGGGCCAAAGCCTCATGGCCCCGCCTGTGCCAGCCGCCCGCCCTGGCGCACCATCTCGATACGGGTGGCGCGGCCGGTGGCGTCATCCGTCTCGACATAAACGCCCGAGAGCGTGACCGCCCCCATCGCCGGCGTGAACCTCTCCTTGCCCATGCCGGCAATGAAGCGGCGCATCGGCTCGGCCTTGTCCATGCCAATGACGGAATTGTAATCGCCGCACATCCCGGCATCGCCCTGAAACGCGGTGCCGCCGGGCAGGATCTGCGCATCCGCCGTCGGGATATGGGTATGGGTGCCCACCACGAGGCTCGCCCGCCCGTCGCAGAAATGCCCCATCGCCATCTTTTCGCTGGTGGCCTCGCAATGGATATCCACCACGGCCGCCTGCACCGCACCGCCAAGCGGATGCGTGCGCAGCACCGTGTCGATGGCCGAGAACGGATCGTCAAAGGCGCGGCGCATGAACACGTTGCCCAGCACCTGCGCCACCAGAACCCGCCGCCCGCGCCCGTCGGTAAAGACGCGCGCGCCCCGCCCCGGTGCCACCTTGGCAAAGTTGAGCGGGCGGATGATGCGCGGCTCGCGCTCGGCCTCCTGCAGCATGTCCTTCTGGTCAAAGGCGTGATCGCCCAGCGTGACCACATCGGCCCCCGCCTCCAGCAGCCCCTTGGCATGGGCCGCCGTCAGCCCCATCCCGCCCGAGGCGTTCTCGCCATTGACCACCACGAAATCGAGCGCCCAGGCCTTGCGCAGCGCGGGCAGACGCTCTGCCACCGCCGCGCGCCCCGCACGCCCCATCACATCACCGAGAAACAGAATTTTCATGGCCAACCTGTTAAGCGCGGATCGCCCGGAGGGCAAGTGCCGGGAAAGGGCGGCGGCGCAACCGAGGGCGGAAACCATTTCAGACCGGCCGCGCCGCCTCTCTGACTCATCGCGCGAATTTCTTGTATTTCACCCGCTTCGGCTCGAGCGCGTCCGGGCCGAGACGGCGTTTCTTGTCCTCTTCATAGGCCGTGAAATCGCCCTCGAACCATTCCACGTGGGCCTCGCCCTCGAAGGCGAGCATATGGGTGCAGATGCGGTCGAGGAAAAAGCGGTCGTGGGAGATGACCACGGCGCAGCCCGCGAAATCCATCAGAGCATCCTCGAGCGCGCGCAGCGTTTCCACGTCGAGATCGTTGGTCGGCTCGTCCAGAAGCAGCACGTTGCCGCCCTCCTTCAGGAGCCGCGCCATATGCACGCGGTTGCGTTCGCCCCCCGAGAGCAGCGACACTTTCTTTTGCTGATCGCCCCCCTTGAAATTGAACGCGCCGCAATAGGCGCGCGAGTTGATCTGCGCGTCGCCCAGTTCGATCACCTCGGCCCCGCCCGAGATCGCCTGCCACACGGTGTCATCCGGTTTGAGATCGTCGCGCGATTGATCGACATAGGAAAGCTTAACCGTGTCGCCATAGGTGATGGTGCCCTCATCGGGTTTTTCCTGCCCGGTCAGCATCTTGAACAGGGTCGATTTGCCCGCGCCGTTGGGGCCGATCACGCCGACGATGCCGCCGGGTGGCAGCGAGAAATCCAGGTTCTCGATCAATAGCTTGTCGCCCATCGCCTTTTTCAGGCCCGCCACCTCGATCACCTGGCTGCCCAGTCGGGGACCGTTGGGGATGACGATCTGCGCGCGGCCCACGCGCTCGCGCTCGGATTGGCCGGCAAGCTCGTTATAGGCGTTGATCCGGGCCTTTTGCTTGGCCTGCCGCGCCTTGGCACCCTGGCGCATCCACTCCAGTTCGCGTTCTAGCGTCTTCTGCTTGGATTTGTCCTCGCGCGCCTCCTGCGCCAGGCGCTTGGCCTTTTGCTCCAGCCAGGCGGAGTAATTGCCCTCGTAGGGCAGCCCGCGGCCACGGTCCAGCTCGAGGATCCAGCTGGTGATCGAATCAAGGAAATAGCGGTCATGGGTGACGATCAGGATGGTGCCCTTGTAGTCGATCAGATGCTGTTGCAGCCAGGCGATGGTCTCGGCATCGAGATGGTTGGTCGGCTCGTCCAGAAGCAGCATGTCGGGGGCCTCCAGCAGCAGCCGGCACAGCGCCACGCGGCGGCGCTCGCCGCCCGAGAGCGTGGCGACGGCGGCCCCGTCGGGGGGGCAGCGCAGCGCCTCCATCGCCACGTCGATGCGGCTGTCGAGATCCCACAGGTTCTCGCCGTCGATCTCGTCCTGAAGCTGCGCCATCTCGTCGGCGGTCTCGTCGGAATAGTTCATCGCCAACTCGTTGAACCGATCAAGCTTGGCCTGTTTTGCGGCCACGCCGAGCATCACGTTGCCGCGCACGTCAAGCGTCTCGTCAAGCTGCGGCTCCTGGGGCAGATAGCCCACCCGCGCGCCCGAGGCGGCCCAGGCCTCGCCCGAGAAGTCGGTGTCGATTCCGGCCATGATGCGCAACAGCGTGGACTTGCCCGCGCCGTTGACGCCGACGACGCCGATCTTGACGCCGGGCAGGAAATTCAGGTTGATGTTTTCAAAGCATTTCTTGCCGCCCGGATAGGTCTTGGAGACCCCGGACATGTGATAGACGTATTGATAGGCTGCCATGATCCGCGCTCCGTATGGGATATTTCCGTGTTGGATCGGGGATACCCGGCACAGGGGCCGGGGGCAATGGTCAGCGCGCATGGCCCCGCGCGGGCGGCGGCAGAGCGGCGGGGCGGGGCGGGGCACCGAAGGCATCGGCACCGGGATGGGCCGCGCGGGCGTGCAGCCAGTCGATCAGCGCCGCAAGCGGCATCGGGCGGGCGAGGCCGAAGCCCTGGATCACCGGACAGCCCGCGCGGCGCAGCAAGGCAAGCTGCTGCGCGGTCTCGACCCCCTCGGCCACCACCGACATGCGCAACAGGCCGCAAAGCCGGATGATCGCGCGCACGATGACGCGGTTGCGCGGATCCTGCTCAAGCCGGGCGATCATCGAGCGGTCGAGCTTGATCGCGTCCACCTCGAAGCTGGCCATATGCGCGAGCCCCGCATATCCGGTGCCGAAATCGTCGAGCGCCACGCGCACGCCCAGCCGCTTGAGCCGCGCGACCGCGCCCATCACATCGGCCCCCGAGCCATCGAGGATGGTGGTCTCCAGCACCTCGATGCAGATACGCTCGGGGCGCAGGCCACGGGTTTGCAGCGCCCAGTGCAGCAGGCCGGGGTAATTGGCGTCCGCCAGGATGGCGGCAGAGACGTTGATCGACATGGTGAGATCGTCAAAACCCGCCTCGTCGAGCGATTGCAGCGCATCAAGCGCCATCGTCATCGAGCGGTAATCGATCTCCGCCAGCAGGCCGAGCCCGTCGGCGGCGTCGAGAAAGGCCGCCGGTGCCAGCAGCCCGCGCCTTGGGTGGTTCCAGCGAATCAACGCCTCGCAGCCGCGGATGCGCCCGCACGAGAGCGACAGTTGCGGTTGCAGGTGGATCTCGAACTGGTCGCGGCTCACCGCCTCGCGCAGGTCGCGCGCGAGGGTCTGGCGGGCGCGCTGGGCGCGGCCCAGATCGGCGGTGTAATGAACCACGCGCCCGCGCCCGCGCGCCTTGGCCTCAAACAGCGCGGCATCGGCGCACTGGATCATCTCCTCGCCGGTCTGCACCCCCTCGCCCGCCGCGCAGGCCCCGATGGAGGCCCCGACGCGAATCGTCTGATCGTGCCAGAGAAGCGGCGAATCGAGCGCGCGCAGCATCTCAGCGGCGCGCGCATCGAGCGTCGCCACGCCCTCGGGCAAGGCGCAGACCAGCAGGAATTCATCCCCGCCGGTGCGACAGGCGAGATCGTGCGGCCCCGCCACCCGCGCCAGCGCATCGGCGACGTGGCACAGCGTCCGGTCGCCCGCGCCATGGCCAAGCGTGTCGTTGATATCCTTGAACTTGTCGATGTCGATCACCAGCACACCCACCTGCCCGCCCGCGATTCCGCTGCGCAGGGCGGGGTTGGCCAGATGCTCGGCCAGCCGCTTGCGATTGGCCAGCCCGGTGAGATCGTCGTGATGGGCGGCATGGCGCAGATCGACCTGCACCTGCCGCAGCGCCATTTCGGTGCTGACCTGATCGGTCACGTCGCGGCAGGTGATGACCACGCGGCGATCCTTTGGATCGGGGCCGGGATCCAGCAGAGCAAAGCTTTGCTGCGTCCAGAAGGTGGTGCCGTCGCGGCGCATGTGGCGGCCAAGCTGATAGCGGCGGAACAGCGCGCTGTCGGGATCATAGCGGAACCGCGCGATCGCGGCGGCGTCGGGCCGCGCCTCGGGCGGGAGGGCGAATTCCTGCGGCTTGCGCCCGCGCATTTCCGCCAGAGACCAGCCATAGAGCCGTTCACAGGCCGGGTTGACCCATTCGATGCGCGCCTCCATGTCCTGCACCACGATGGCATCATGGGCATCGGCCACGATGCGGGCAAAAAGCCGATTCGCCCCGGCATCGCCGCCGGATTCGACGCCGCAGCCGTCGCCATTGGCAGACACATCCCTGGAAAATCCGTCGCTCATACGGCCCATGCTCCCTTGTCACGCCACCACCCTAGCCGCCCGCGGTTAACAGCCCGTCGCCACCCGCCGCCGCCCCGCCGGAAAATGCAGAAAATTCGACCGATCCCCCGCTCCGCCAAAGGCGCGATTTCCTTTTTTCGACGCGCCACTGCGATCCACTTGCCGAGCATCCACGGCGTCAACAGCCGCCTTGACGACACGACGAAGAGGCTGGCGCAGACCCCGACAGCCCGGCGCGCAATCTCGATCCGGACGGGGGCAATTTCTGGCGGCAGGTGCAGCACACCCCGAGATGGGTCTCGGGGCCGGGCCGGGCAGATGAGCGCGGATTTCGCTTTACTTGGCGCGGCGCTGTGGCGATGACGGGGGCATGATCCAGCCGTTGCCGCCTTCGCGCCCCGGACAGGTGATCGGGCTGTTGGGCGGCTCGTTCGACCCGCCGCATTCGGGCCATCTGCATATCAGCCGCGAGGCGCTAAAGCGTTTCGGGCTGGACCGGCTATGGTGGCTGGTCAGCCCCGGCAACCCGCTCAAGCGGCACGGCCCGGCCCCCCTGCCCGCGCGGATGGCGGCGGCGCGGGCGTTGGCGGATCACCCGCGGATCACCGTCACCGATATCGAGGCGCGGCTCGGCACGCGGCACACCTCTGCCACGCTGGCGGCGCTTGCAGCGATCGCGCCGGGGCGGCGATTCGTGTGGCTGATGGGGGCCGACAACCTCGCACAACTGCACCTCTGGCAGGACTGGCGCAGCATCATGGAGCGGGTGCCGGTGGGGGTGCTGGCGCGGCCCGGTCAGCGCATTTCGGCCCGCCTGTCGCCCGCCGCGCGGGTCTATGCCGCGGCGCGGATCAAGGGCCGGGCAAGCCATGTCCTGGGGCAGAGGGCGGCCCCGGCATGGTGTTTCGTCAACGTGCCGATGACCGACATTTCGTCAAGCGCGCTGCGCGCGCGCGGCGCAGGTGGTGCAGACAGAGCACCAGACCCGGAAAAGTGAGCCATCACAAGGTCAAAGCCGATTGCGTCCCCACGCGCGATCCGGTTACGCTCGCGCCATGACACGCCCGCTTTCCCGACGCCTTTTCCTGTCCTCGGCGCTCGCCGCGCTGGCCGCGCCCGCTTTGGCCGAGGCCCCCGCCGTCTCGTTGCGCCCGATGCTGCGCCCGGCGGGCATCCGGGCGGCGGGAAGCGCGTCGGCCACCGAGGCGCTGATCGCGGGGGCGAAACTCTCGGGCGAGGTGGGTTTTGCGGTGCTCGACGCGGCCACGGGCCGCGTGCTCGAGGCGCGCGCGGCGGGCACCCGCCTGCCCCCTGCGAGCGTGACCAAGGCGGTGACGGCGCTCTACGCGCTCGAAACGCTCGGGGCGGGGCATCGCTTTGCAACCCGCCTCATCGCCGCCGGGCCGGTCCGCGACGGCGTGCTCGACGGCGATCTGGTGCTGGCGGGCGGCGGCGATCCGACGCTTGATACCGACGCGCTTGCCGACATGGCCGCCGCGCTCAAGCGGACAGGCCTGCGCGAGGTGCGCGGTGCGTTCCGGGTCTGGGGCGGCGCGCTGCCCTATCTCCACGCGATCCATGCGCAACAACCCGTGCATGTCGGCTATAACCCGGCGCTGTCGGGGTTGAGCCTCAATTACAACCGGGTGCATTTCGAATGGAAACCTTCGGGCGGCAAATACGCGCTCACGATGGATGCGCGATCCGCGCGCTACCGCCCCGAGGTGACGGTGGCACGGATGCGCATCGCGGACCGGGCCGTGCCGGCCTATACCTACACAGACGCAGGCACGCATGACGCCTGGACGGTGGCGCGCGGCGCACTGGGCGGCGGCGGGGCGCGGTGGCTGCCGGTGCGCAAGCCCGCGCTTTACGCGGGCGAGGTATTCGCCACCTTCGCACGGGCGCAGGGCATCGTGCTGAAGCCCCCCGCCGAGATCGACGGCACCGCCCCAAAGGGGGCGACGCTGGTCACGCATGAAAGCGCAGCCCTGGCGGAAATCCTGCGCGACATGCTGCGCTATTCCACCAACATCACCGCCGAGATGGTCGGCATGGCGGCCAGCGCGAAACGGCGCGGGCGGCCGGTTGCGCACGCGGCCTCGGCCCGCGAGATGACCGACTGGGCCAAGGCCACGCTGGGGATGGCGGCACCGGATCTGCACGACCATTCGGGGCTGAGCGACCGCTCGCGGCTTTCGGCCGAGGATATGGCACGGGCGCTGGCAGCGACCGGACGCCGCGAGGCGCTGCGCCCGCTGATGCGCGAGATCGAGATGCGCGACGCGCAGGGCCGCCCGGTGCGGGGCCACAAGGTGAAGGTTCTGGCCAAGACAGGCACGCTCTATTTCGTGAGCACGCTGGCGGGATATGTCACGCCGCCGGGCGGGCGCGAACTGGTCTTTGCGGTGCTGAGCGCGAGCGACAACATGCGAAGCCGCATCGACCCCTCCCGCGACGAGCGCCCGGAAGGCGCGCGTGGCTGGAACCTGCGCGCCAAACGGCTGCAACAGGCTCTGATCGAACAGTGGAGTGCCTCCTATGGCGGGTAAGGGCGCGGGCGCGCGCCGCCCCTGTGCCCCGCCTCGCCATGAAAAAGCCCGCAACAAGCGGGCTTTTTCCGGCAAGAGTCATGCCGCCTCAGCGGTTTTCGATATCCACGTAATCGCGCAGCGTGGCACCCAGGTAGAGCTGGCGCGGGCGGCCGATTTTCATCTGCGGATCGGCGATCATCTCTTTCCACTGCGAGATCCAGCCGACCGTGCGGGAAACGGCAAAGATCGGCGTGAACATCGAAGTGGGGAACCCCATCGCCTCCAGGATGATGCCCGAGTAGAAATCCACGTTCGGGAACAGCTTCTTGTCGGAGAAATAGGGATCTGCGAGCGCCTGTGCCTCAAGCTCCTTGGCGACCTGAAGGGTCGGGTTGTTCTCTATCCCCAAAAGCTCCAGCACCTCATCGGCGGATTGCTTCATCACCTTGGCGCGCGGATCGAAATTCTTGTAAACGCGGTGGCCAAAGCCCATCAGGCGGAACGGATCGTCCTTGTCCTTGGCGCGCGCGATGAATTCGGGGATGCGGTCGGGCGTGCCGATCTCGCGCAGCATTTCGAGGCACGCCTGATTGGCCCCGCCATGCGCCGGCCCCCAGAGGCAGGCAATGCCCGCCGCGATGCAGGCAAACGGGTTGGCACCAGAGCTTGAGGCCAGCCGCACCGTCGAGGTCGAGNNGAGGCGTTCTGCTCGTGATCGGCGTGAAGCGTGAAAATCCGGTCCATCGCGCGGCTCAGGATCGGGTTGACCTCGTATTCCTCGGTCGGCACCGCAAAGCACATGCGCAGGAAGTTCGACGCATAATCGAGATCGTTGCGCGGATAGACGAAGGGCTGCCCGACGGAATACTTGAACGCCCAAGCCGCGATGGTCGGCATCTTGGCGATCATGCGGATCGAGGCCACCTCGCGCTGCCATTCGTCGCGCACATCTGTGCTGTCATGGTAGAAGGCCGACATCGCGCCGACCACGCCCACCATGATCGCCATCGGATGCGCATCCCGGCGGAAGCCGCGGAAGAAATACTGCATCTGTTCGTGCAGCATGGTGTGATTGGTCACCCGGCTCTCGAAATCCTCAAGCTGCGCAGGCGTCGGCAATTCGCCATAAAGCAGCAAATAGCACACTTCGAGGAAATGCGATTTCTCGGCCAGTTGGTCGATCGGGTAGCCGCGATGCAAAAGCTCGCCCTTTTCCCCGTCGATGAAGGTGATGGTGCTGTCGCAGCTTGCCGTCGAGGTAAAACCGGGATCGTAGGTAAACACCCCGGCGGTTGCATAGAGCTTGCGGATATCCACCACGTCCGGCCCCGCCGTCGGCGAGAAGATCGGCAACTCGTAGGTCTTGCCGTCGATTTCAAGCCTGGCGGTTTTTTTCTCGTCTGACATCTTTTTCTCGTCTGACATCTGGGGTCCTTCCTCTCGGTGCCCGGTCACACCCTGCGGCTTCCCGAGCTTGCTAACTAGAAATCCTTGCCAGAGGATTACCCTCCGTCGCAAGCCGCGTCGGTCAGCCGGGCGATGGTTTCATCCCGCCCGAGGACCAGCATCATGTCGAACACGCTCGGCGTTGCCGTGCGCCCTGCAAGCGCGGCGCGCAGCGGGCCCGCCAGCTTGCCGAATTTCACCCCGTGCGCCTCGGCCAGTGCCGTCATTACGGTTTCAAGACTGTCCCGCGACCACGTAGCATTTTGCAGGTGCGGCGTCAATTCACCCAGCATACCACGGGATACATCATCCAGCGCTGCGGCCGCCTCCGGCTCTGGCACGATCGGGCGGTCGGCCATTATAAAGGCCGCCTTGTCAATAAGTTCCAAGTATGTCTTTGCCCGCTCCTTGAGGCAATACATGCCCCGCTCCAACAGGGTAACCTTATCGTCAGACAGCGCTAACTGACCGGTTGCCGAGAGAAATTCCCCCAGTTCATGCAGCAGTGCAGCATCGCTCATCGCGGCGATATGCTGCCCGCAGAGATTCTCCAGCTTCCTGAAATCGAGCCGCGCGGGGGATTTGCCAATCCCGTCGAGACCGAACCACGCCCGCGCCTTCGCATCGGTAAAGAATTCGTCATCGCCGTGGCTCCAGCCCAGCCGCGCAAGATAGTTGCGCATCCCCGCCGCCGGATAGCCCATCTTCTGATATTCCTCGACACCGAGCGCGCCGTGACGCTTGCTGAGCTTCTTGCCATCGGGGCCGTGGATGAGCGGGATATGGGCGTAAACGGGCAGCGGCCATCCCATTGCCTCGTAGATCATCATCTGCCGCGCGGCATTGTTGAGGTGGTCATCCCCCCGGATCACATGGGTCACGCCCATATCGTGATCGTCCACCGCCACCGCCAGCATGTAGACCGGCGTGCCGTCGCTGCGCAGCAGCACCATGTCGTCAAGCTGGTCGTTGCGGATGGTGACATCGCCCTGCACCACGTCGCGGATGACCGTCGCGCCCTCGCGGGGGGCCTTGATTCGGATAACATGGGGGGCGTCGGGGTGGCTGGCCGGGTCGGCGTCGCGCCACGGGCTGCGGTAAAGGGTGGAGTGGCCCTCGGCGCGGGCGGCCTCGCGCGCGGCCTCGATCTCGGCTTGGGTGGCAAAGCATTTATAGGCCTTGCCCTCGGCCAGAAGCTGAAGCGCCACCTCGGCATGGCGGGGCGCGCGCGCGAACTGGCTCACGGCCTCGCCGTCATGGTCAAGGCCAAGCCAAGCCAGCCCGTCGAGAATCGCCTGCGTCGCCTCGGGGGTAGAGCGCGCGCGGTCGGTATCCTCGATCCGCAGCAGGAATTTGCCGCCACGCCCGCGCGCAAAAAGCCAGTTGAACAGCGCCGTGCGCGCACCGCCGATATGCAGATAGCCGGTGGGCGACGGGGCAAAACGGGTCACGACCTGTTGCGTCATGGGCGGGCTTAACCTTTTCTTAACGATGGCAGGGCGAGGATGTGGCCTGTCTATCGGCCCAGCGGGAGGGAGACAAGTGGCGCGCATCCTGCACGCGATCGGGCGCGGCTGGCTCCGCCAGCGCGGGGCGCTGTTTCCCTGGGTGCCGGTGCTGCTCGCCTGCGGTATCGGCGGCTATTTCGCGCTTCCGTCCGAGCCGCCCGCCGCCGCGCTCGCCGTCTGCGGCGCGCTTGCCGCCACCGCGCTGGGGCTGGCGCTGCGCTACGGGCGGGAATGGACCGGGCCGCTGGGCTGCGCGGTGGCGATGCTGCTCGCGGGCCTCGCGATTGCCGGGCTGCGCACGCAACTGGTGGCGGGGCCGGTTCTGGGCTGGCGCTATTACGGCCCGGTCGAGGGGCGGATCGTGGCCATTGACCGCTCGGCCTCGGACGCGCTGCGGCTCACGCTCGACCGGGTCACGCTCGACCGGGTCGCGCCCAGCCGCGTGCCGCTGCGGGTGCGCATCTCGCTGCACGGGGCGGATGCGGAAGCGGATGTCGTGCCGGGGCAGCGGATGATGACCACCGCCCATCTCGGCCCCCCCGCCGGCCCGGTCGAGCCGGGCGGCTTCGATTTCCGCCGTCACGCGTGGTTTCAACGGATTGGCGCGGTCGGCTATACCCGCGTGCCGGTGCTGGCCGTGGCCGAGGCCGAGGGCGCGCAGCCCCTGTTTCGCGCGCGCATGGCGCTGGCCGATCATGTGCGCGCGCGGCTGCCCGGCCAGTCCGGGGCCTTTGCCGCCGCAATCATGACCGGCGACCGCTCGGGCCTCTCGCGCGATACGCTGGATGCAATGCGCGTGTCCAACCTCGCGCATCTGCTCGCGATCTCGGGGCTGCATATGGGCCTGCTCGCGGGCTTCGTCTTTGCCGCCGCGCGCCTTGGGCTCGCCATGCTGCCAAGGGTCGCACTGCTCTGGCCGATAAAGAAGATCGCGGCCGCATTGGCGATCCTCGCGGCGGCGGGGTATCTTGGCCTCTCGGGCGGCAATGTCGCCACCGAGCGCGCCTTTGTCATGGCGGCGGTGATGCTGGTGGCGGTCATGCTGGATCGGCGCGCGCTCAGTCTGCGGGCGGTAGCGGTCGCGGCGATCATCGTGCTGCTGCTGCGCCCCGAGGCACTTTTGGGGCCGGGATTCCAGATGTCCTTTGCCGCCACTGTGGCGCTTGTGGCGGTGTTCGGCTGGCTGCGCGATGCGCGGGTGCGGCTGGGGCCGCGCTGGCTGCGCCCGGTGCTGGCGGTGGTGATCTCCTCGGCGGTGGCCGGTGCTGCGACCGCGCCGGTCGGGGCCGCGCATTTCAACCAATTGGCCCAATACGGCCTGATCGCCAATCTCCTGAGCGTGCCGCTCATGGGGGTGCTGGTGATGCCCGCTGCGGTGGTCGCGGTGCTGCTGTTGCCGCTGGGGCTCGACGGGGCGGCGCTCTGGGTCATGGGGCTGGGGCTCGACTGGATCCTCGGCGTCGCGCGCTGGGCCGCCTCGCTTGACGGCGCGCGGATCACGGTGGTGACGCCGGGCGCATGGGTGCTGCCGCTGATGGCGCTCGGCGCGCTTGTCGTGGTGCTGTGGCAGGGGCGCGCGCGGGCTCTCGGCCTTGGCCCGGTCGTGGTGGCGGCGTGGCTCTGGGCCGGGGCCGAGCGTCCGGCGCTGCTTATCGCCGATAGCGGCGGGCTGGTAGGCGTCATGACACCGGCCGGCCGCGCGCTCAACAAGCCGCGCGGGGGCGGGTTCATCGCCCGGATCTGGCTTGAAAACGATGGCGATCCGGCAAATCAGGCCGAGGCCCATGCCCGCTGGCGCGATGATCTGCTTGTCCCTTTCTCGGTCACGGTGCACGCCGGGCGCGCAGCGGCGCGCGGCGCGCCAAGCTGCGGGACGGCACGCATTCTTGTGCTGACCGCCGATCCAGAGCGGCCGGTTGACGGCCCTTGTATCGTGGCCGCGCCAAGCACAAGCCGCGCCACCGGGGCGCTGGCGCTCGGCACCGATGGGACGCTCCTGCCAAGCGCGGTGGCGGTGGCGGGACGGCGGCCCTGGGTTCCCGGCCCCGCCCGGTAAATCCGCCTCAATAGGTGCGGATCAGCCCGACAAGGCGGCCCTGAACGCGCACCATCCCGGCGGGCAGGACGCGCGGCTCATAGGCGGGGTTGGCGGCCTCAAGCACGATGGTTTGACCGCGGCGGAAGAACCTCTTGAGCGTCGCCTCCTGATCCTCGATCAGCGCCACCACGATGTCGCCGTTATCGGCCACCGAGGTTTCGCGAACGATCACCACGTCGCCGTCATTGATGCCCGCGTCGATCATCGAATCGCCCCTGACCTCGAGCGCGTAATGATCGCCCCGGCCCGAGATCATGTCGGCGGGCACGCAGATATTGTGGCTGGCATGGGCAATGGCCTCGATCGGCGTGCCGGCGGCGATGCGCCCCATCACCGGCAGCGAAATCGCCTCACCCGTCTCGACCGGCAGCGCGTTGGCGGGCATTGGCGGGCCGGACCGTCGATCCCCCTCGACCACGCGGGGCACAAACCCGGCCTGCCCCCGATCGGCGATCATGTCGGGCAGGCGCACGATCTCGATGGCGCGGGCGCGATGCGGCAGACGCCGGATGAACCCGCGCTCCTCCAGCGCGGTTATCAGGCGGTGAATGCCGGATTTAGACCGCAAATCAAGCGCTTCGCGCATTTCATCAAAGCTTGGCGGCACGCCGTCGCGCTGCACGCGCCCGTGTATGAAATCAAGCAGATCGCGTTGTTTTCTGGTCAGCATCCCGGCCTCCACGCTGATACTCTGCTTGCGTTCTACCGATGTTCCCGTTTTGTGTCAACCTTCGCAAATCCAACGAGAACACAGCCGGTGCGCTTGCGAACGCAATCCGTATTCAGGTGCCGGTGTCATGATATGTTTGCAAGGCCGCCCCGATGCCAGGGCGGGAAAATGGTGGGTGATAAGAGATTCGAACTCCTGACATCTTCGATGTGAACGAAGCGCTCTACCACTGAGCTAATCACCCGTGGGCGGGTGTTTAGCGTCACTCTGCGGGGTCTGCAACCACCTCTTTTACGTCTGTGTCGTCACCCGTCTCATTGCCCCCGGCGCGCGGCGCGGTCTGGCGGATGCGCGCGACCATGACGATGCCATTGGCCAGGTTGCGGGTGCGGTTGACCTTTATCTTGCCCATCGGCCCAAGGTTGAGATCGCGCCCCTCGGCCAGCGCCTCGCCAATGAGCGCCAGCGCCGCATCGAGCACCGGCTTGGCGAATTTCTTCTTCACCTCCGCGCGCGCCACCACCTGCTCCAGCAATTCCAGCCGCTTGAGATCGGGCTGTGCCGGGTCGACGGCGGCCTCCGTCACCAGAACCGGCGCGGGGATCTTGCTGCGCGTGGACGCGGGTTTTGCTGCGGCTTTGCGCGTGGCGGGCTTGGTTGCCATGAAATACCTCGTTACCTTCGATTGGATTGTTGCCTCTATGGCAACAGACTAACGCCCCATATGCGACAACGCCAGCCATGACTTGACGCCTCGACGGCTGAGCGCTTAACTTTTTCAATCCGCAAAATCGCTTCGGGGGACATTGCGTTGAAACATCTCGCCCTCGCCATAGCCGTCATTGTCGCGGCCTCGCCTGCACTTGCCGGGTCGCTCAGCGATCCGGTGGTCGCGCCAGAGGTCGTTGCCGCCGATGCGATCGACACCTCGGGTGACAGCGCCCAGTTGATTATCCCGCTGATGCTGCTCATGATCATCGTCGGGATAGGCTACGGCCACTGACCCTGCCACGACACGCGAAACGCATGGCGGCGCGGGATCGCCCCCGCGCCGCCAATCCTCGTGTCAGGATAGCCAAAGCCTCAATGCGCCACCGTGCCCCGTGCGCCGTCCCCGGATTTGAGCGCGGCCTCGGCGGCAATCTCGTGCGCCTCCTGATCCCAGTCCACCGGCTCGGGCTGCCGCACCAGAGCCAGCCGCAAAACGTCGCGCACGTGATCGACGGGGATGATCTCCAGCCCCTGCTTCACGTTCTCGGGGATCTCGGCCAGGTCCTTCTCGTTTTCGCGCGGGATGAGCACCGTCTTGATGCCGCCGCGCAGCGCTGCCAGCAGCTTTTCCTTCAAGCCCCCGATGGGCAGCGCGTTGCCGCGCAGCGTCACCTCGCCGGTCATGGCGATATCCTTGCGGATCGGGATACCCGTGAGCACCGACACAATGGAGGTCACCATCGCCAGCCCCGCGCTCGGCCCGTCCTTGGGCGTGGCCCCCTCGGGGACGTGAACGTGGATATCCCACTTCTCGAACTTGGGCGGCTTCACCCCGATCTCGGGCGCGATCGAGCGGACATAGCTTGACGCGGCATCGATCGATTCCTTCATCACGTCGCCCAGCTTGCCGGTGGTCTTCATCCGGCCCTTGCCCGGCAGGCGCAGCGCCTCGATGTTCAAAAGCTCGCCCCCCACCGAGGTATAGGCAAGCCCGGTGACAACCCCCACCTGATCGCTGTCTTCGGCCAGCCCGAACTTGAACTTTCGCACACCGAGGAAGTCGGCGAGGTTGTCAGGCGTCACGGTCACGCTGTCGGTCTCACCGCGGATGATCTTTGTCACCGCCTTGCGCGCGATCTTGGCGATCTCGCGTTCAAGGTTCCGCACCCCGGCCTCGCGGGTGTAATAGCGGATGATGTCGGTGAGCGCCGCATCGGTCAGCTCGAACTCGCCCTTTTTCAGGCCGTTGTTCTTCACCTGCTTCTCGAGCAGGTGCTGCTTGGCGATCTCGCGCTTTTCGTCCTCGGTATAGCCCGCCAGCGGGATGATCTCCATCCGGTCAAGGAGTGGCCCCGGCATGTTGTAGCTGTTGGCCGTGGTCAGGAACATCACATTGCTGAGGTCGTATTCCACCTCAAGATAGTGATCGACAAAGGTCGAGTTCTGTTCCGGGTCGAGCACCTCGAGCATGGCGCTAGCCGGATCACCCCGAAAATCCTGCCCCATCTTGTCGATCTCGTCGAGCAGGATGAGCGGGTTGGTGGTCTTGGCCTTCTTGAGCGCCTGGATGATCTTGCCGGGCATCGAGCCGATATAGGTCCGCCGGTGGCCACGGATCTCGGACTCGTCGCGCACACCGCCAAGGGAAATGCGGATGAATTCGCGCCCCGTCGCCCGCGCCACGGATTTGCCAAGCGAGGTCTTGCCAACGCCCGGCGGGCCGACAAGGCACATGATCGGGCCTTTCAGCTTCTTGCTGCGCTGTTGCACCGCCAGATATTCGATGATCCGCTCCTTGACCTTTTCAAGGCCATAGTGATCGGCATCAAGCACTTCTTGCGCCTGATGCAGGTCTTTCTTGACGCGGCTTTTCACACCCCACGGGATCGACAAAATCCAGTCGAGGTAATTGCGCACGACGGTGGCCTCGGCGCTCATCGGGCTCATGCTCTTGAGCTTTTTGAGTTCGGCCTGCGCCTTTTCGGCGGCTTCCTTGCTCAGTTTCGTCGCGGCGATACGCTCTTCCAGTTCGGCAATCTCGCCTGCGCCATCCTCGCCGTCGCCAAGCTCCTTCTGAATGGCCTTCATCTGCTCATTGAGGTAATATTCGCGCTGTGTGCGCTCCATCTGGGTCTTGACGCGGGTCTTGATCTTCTTCTCGACCTGCAACACGCTCATTTCGCCCTGCATCAGGCCATAGACCTTCTCCAGCCGCTCGCTCACGCTCAGCGTCTCCAGAAGGTCCTGCTTGCGCGCCACATCAAGGCCCAGATGCCCCGAGACCAGATCCGCAAGCCGCGCGGCATCCTCGGCCTCGCTGACGGCGGCCAGCGCCTCGTCGGGGATGTTCTTGCGCACCTTGGCATAGCGCGCGAATTCCTCGCCCACCGTGCGCAACAGCGCCTGCGTCGTGGTCGGATCGCCCGGCATCTCGTCGAGCGGCTCGGCACGGGCGGCGAAAAACGCCTCGTTGTCGAGATACTCCACGATCCGCACCCGCCGCACGCCCTCGACCAGCACCTTGACGGTGCCATCGGGAAGTTTCAGAAGTTGCAGCACATTGGCCAACACGCCGACGCGAAAGATACCGTCCTCGCCGGGATCGTCATCGGCGGGGTTGATCTGGCTCGACAGCAGGATCTGCTTGTCGTCGGCCATGACCTCTTCCAGCGCACGCACCGATTTCTCGCGCCCCACGAAAAGCGGCACGATCATGTGCGGGAACACCACGATATCACGCAGCGGCAGCACGGGATAAGAGGCGTTGAGGGGTTCTTGCATTCTTTTGGTTTCCTGCTCCTGGCAAGAGGGCACCGGCCCCGGCTTCGCGGCAGCCCCGGCCCTCTCCGTTTCACTTGGGTTCTATTTGGGGCAGACCCGGCCCCGTTTCAACAGATGTGACGCAGAATGCCCTGCCCCGCCCCACGGCACAAGGGCGCAGTGCAGGGCAGTCGCGCCAATTGCGCCGCAGCGATGCACGTGTGCGCACCCCCCTTCGGGGCTCAGCCCTGCGCGCGCGGCACCGCCCGAAACCGGCGCATGGCCAAGGCATCATGCTTGGCCGCATAATGCACGCAGTCGCGCGGCGGTGGCGGAAATATCTTGTCCACCGACAGCATCAACAGCAGCCAGCCAGACCCCGGCGCAGCCAGCGCCGCGACAAGCGGTCAGGCATCCACATTGCCGAATTGCGTGCCGGCAGTGGCGTCGGGCTTGGACCAGTCGCGCTTGACGCCCAGCCACATGAGCACGGTCGAGGCCACGAAGATCGACGAATAGGTGCCCACCACCACGCCCCAGATCATCGCAAATACAAAGCCCCGGATCACGTCGCCACCAAGGAAATAGAGCGCCACGAGCGCCAGCAGCGTGGTGACCGAGGTCATCATCGTGCGGCTCAGCGTCTCGTTGATCGAGATGTTGAGCACCTCGCGCAGGGGCATTTGCTTGTATTTTCGCAGGTTCTCGCGCACGCGGTCGAACACCACCACCGTGTCGTTGAGCGAATAGCCGACGATGGTCAGAAGCGCCGCGATGATCGCCAGATCGAACTGGATCTGCAACTCCGAGAATACCCCCACCGTGAGCGCCACGTCATGGACCAGCGCCACGACCGCGCCCACCGCGAATTGCCACTCGAAGCGCAGCCAGATGTAGAACAGCACCGCCGCGATGGCGAGCACCACCGCGATCACCGCCGCAGTGATAAGCTCTCCCGACACCTTTGGCCCGACGCTCTCGACCGAGGTGAATTTTATATCCGGCACCTCCGCCTGAAGCGCGGATTCCACCTCTGCGATCACCTCGGGCGTGACGCTCTCGCTGTCGTCCAGCGCCTGAATGCGGATCATCGCCACGTTCTCGTCGGGGCCGAATGTCGGATCGAAAACTTCCGTTATACTGATATCCCCCAGGCCAAGCCCGCCGATCGCCGCGCGATACTGGCCGATATCCACCGGCTCCGCGCTTTGCGTGCGAATCGTGGTTCCGCCCTTGAAATCAATCCCGAAATTCAGCCCCTGAACGCCGAAAGACCCAAGCGCCACGAGGATCATCACCCCGGAAATCCCCAGCCACAGCTTCCATCGGCTGAAAAAGTCGATCGAGGTTTCCTGCGGCACGAGGCGCAGCGCGCGCCCCTGCAACACGCTCTTGGGGCGCTTGCGCTCGAACCACATGACCGCGATCAGCCGGGTGACAAAGATCGCTGTAAAGATCGAGGTGAGGATCCCCAGCCCCAGCGTGATGGCAAAGCCGCGCACCGGGCCCGAGCCAATCACGTAAAGGATCACGGCGGTGAGGAAGGTGGTGATATTGGCATCCACGATGGCGCTCATCGCCTTCTCATAGCCAAGCTCGATGGCGCGCGCGGCACCCTTGGCGGTCTTCATTTCTTCCTTGATACGCTCGAACACGAGCACATTGGCATCCACCGCCATGCCGATGGTCAGCACGATCCCCGCGATCCCCGGCAGCGTCAGCGTCGCCCCGATCAGGCTCAGCAGGCCGAATATCAGCCCGACATTGATGACCAGCGCGATATTGGCAAACAGGCCGAACCGGCCATAAGACGCGATCATATAGGCCAGCACGAGCGCAAAGGCCACAATACAGGCGATCTTGCCCGCCTCGATGCTATCGGCACCAAGCTCGGGGCCAACGGTGCGTTCCTCCAGGAATTCCAGCCCCGCCGGAAGCGCCCCCGCACGCAACAAAACGGCAAGCTGCGTGCTGTCCTCGACGTTGAAATTGCCGGTGATGATGCCCGAGCCGCCGGGGATATGGCTCTGGATCACCGGCGCGCTGATGACCTCGCCATCAAGCACGATGGCAAAGGGATTGCCGATGTTTTCCGCCGTGTATTCGCCGAATTTGCGCGCCCCGGTCGGGTTGAAGCGGAACGATACGGCGGGCCGCCCGTTCTGGTCGAAATCGGGTTGCGCATCGACCAGCTCCTCGCCGGTGACGACGGGCGCGCGCTCGAGGATATAGAACACCCCCGGCTCGTCGATCGAGGGCAGCACCTCGTTACCGGGGCCTGCGGATTCGTTGGCATTGGCGGTGCGGCCCACCACCGGCTGAAAGGTCAGTTGCGCGGTCGTGCCGATCAACTCCTTCAGCTCCGCCGCCGAGCCGATGCCCGGCACCTGGATCAGGATGCGGTCGGCCCCCTGCCGCTGGATCGTCGGCTCGCGGGTGCCAACCTCGTCGATGCGGCGGCGGATGATTTCAAGCGATTGGCGCACGGTGCGCTCGTCGGTGGCGCGCTGCTCGGCCTCCGACAGCCGCAAGACGATATCCGCGCCTTCGGCGGTGACATCGATATCGGTTGCCCCTGCCCCGGTCAGGCTCGCCACCGGTCGCGCCAGACCGCGCACCAGTGCCGCCGCCTCGCCCGCCATCTCCGGGCGCTCGACCAGCCGCACGCGAAGCTCCGCCTCGGCGGTCTCTTGCAGGCGGATCGCGCCGATCCGGTCGCGCTCCTCGCGCAGCAGGTCGCGCAGCTCGGGCCACATGCCCTCCAGCCGCGTCTTGTAGACATCGCCCACCTGCACCTCGGCCAGAAGATGCGCGCCGCCGCGCAGATCAAGCCCGAGATTGACCAGCCCCGAGGGCAACCATTGCGGCCAGAGCGCAAGATCATCCTGCACGCTCGATGGATCCGCCCCCTGCTTGATGGCGGCGGCGGCGTCGTTATGCGTCTCGACGCGGCTGTAAAACGCGTTGGGCAGCGCCAGCAGCAGGCCAAGCGCGACAAGCCCCCAGATCACGAGGCGTTTCCACAGGTCGATTTGCAGCATTGTCGCGCCTTTTCAATGTCTTGAGTGGATAGCGCGGCGGGTTCAGCCCTCTGCCGGCTCGGTCTTGGAGATCACCTGCGCCACGGTCGAGCGCACCACCCGCACCTTGACCCCCTCGGCAATCTCCACCTCGATCTCGTTATCGTCCTTGACCTTGGCCACCTTGCCGATCAGCCCGCCTTGCGTCACCACCTGGTCACCGCGCCGCAGCGCCTCGACCATCGCCTTGTGCTCCTTGAGCTTTTTCTGCTGCGGACGGATCAGCAGCAGATACATGATGGCGAAAATCAGGATGAGAGGCACAAATTGCGCGAAGGAGTCCATGAAGCGATATCCTTGTCTGAAAGCGGGGGACCCGCGAGTTGCCGCGGAACCTAAGGTTCGGGCGGCGCATTTGCAAGGCGCGAAAGCGGGGATGGGGCGCGACCGGGCGAACGCCGCCCTACACCTGCCTTTGAAACTGGTGCATAAGCGCGCGAAAGACGATTCAGATCATCACGAGGACCAGCCCCATGCACGATATCCGCGCGATCCGCGACACTCCGGCCGCTTTCGATGCCGCCCTCGCCCGGCGCGGCCTGTCGCCGGTCTCGGCCGGGATCCTCGCGCTTGACGAGGCACGCCGCGCGCGCATCCACGCCGCCGAGAGCGCGCAGGCCGAGCAGAACCGCGCCAGCAAGGAGGCGGGTGCCGCCAAGGTGCGCGGCGACGAGGCCGAATTCGAGCGCCTGCGCGCGCTGGTCGCCGAGAAGAAGGCCGAAGTTGCCGCGATGCAATCGCAGGCGCGCGATCTTGATGTGCAACTGACCGACATGCTCATGGCGATCCCCAACCTGCCCCACGACGACGTGCCCGATGGTGCGGACGAGACTGGCAACGTGGAATTGCGCCGCTGGGGCACGCCCGCCACGTTCGATTTCACACCGAGAGAGCATTTTGAGCTGCCCGCCGTCACCAACGGCATGGATTTCGAATCCGCCGCGAAACTTTCCGGTGCGCGCTTCGTCGTGCTTTCGGGCGCGGTGGCGCGCCTTCACCGGGCGCTGGCGCAATTCATGCTCGACACGCATATTTCCGAGAACGGCCTCACCGAGACATGGACGCCCGTTCTGGTGCGCCCCGAGATGATGCAGGGCACCGGCCAATTGCCCAAATTCGGCGAGGACAGCTATCAGACCACCAATGGCTGGTGGCTGGTGCCTACGGCCGAGGTGACGCTCACCAATCTCGTGCATGGCGAGACGGTGGAGGAATCGAGCCTGCCGCGCCGCATGGTGGCGCATACGCAATGTTTCCGCTCCGAGGCCGGATCGGCGGGGCGCGACACTGCGGGCATGCTGCGCCAGCACCAGTTCGAGAAGGTCGAGATGGTCTCGATCACCCATCCGGGCGAGAGCCGCGCCGAGCTTGACCGCATGACCGCCTGCGCCGAAGGCATTCTCGAGCGGCTTGGCCTGCCCTACCGCACCATCGTGCTGTGCACCGGCGACATGGGCTTTGGCGCGCGGCGCACCCATGATATCGAGGTGTGGCTTCCGGGGCAGAACACCTATCGCGAAATCTCGTCCGTCTCGGTCTGCGATGATTTTCAGGCGCGCCGCATGAACGCCCGCTTCCGCCCCGCAGGGGGGGGCAAACCCGAATTCGTCCACACGCTCAACGGCTCGGGTCTCGCGGTCGGGCGGTGCCTGATCGCGGTGCTGGAAAACGGCCAGCAGGCCGACGGCGCGGTGCGCCTGCCCGAGGCGCTTGCACCCTATCTTGGCGGCAAGATCATGCTCACCCCCGAGGGCACGCTCGCCTGAGCTTCATCTTGCCGAAAATACTCTCGGGGGGGGCCGCCCGGCACGGGCGGCGGGGGGCAGACAGCCCCCCTTGCCTACTCCGCAGCCGCGCGGGGGTTGAACCGCGTGCATAGCTGGCCGATCTCGAACGGTGCCAGGCTTTGCGCCACGCAGGCGCAATAGCCACCACCGCCGCGCCCCTCGTAATGGTCGCAATTGCCGCAGGTGCCCACCTGCGCCGCGCCCCGCGCGCCCGCGATCCGCGCCGACAGATCCGGCAATATCCGCGCCAGCGCCGCGCGATCCGCCTCGGGCAGATCCGCGATCGCCGTCATCAGGTGGCGCAGCGGATCGGCCTCCAGCATCGCGCGGCCCGCCTGCGTCACCTCGAATCGCACGCTGCGCCCGTCGCTCTCGGAGCGGCGGCGCTCCAGCAGGCCGCGCGCCTCCAGCGTCTTGATGGTCTGCGAGGCGGTGCCGCGCGTCGTCGCCTGGAAACTGGCGAAGGCCGAGGGCGTGCGCGAGGCGCGGATGGCGCGCGCGAAAAAACGAAGCGCCGTCCATTGCGCATCCGTGAGCCGCGCGGGCGCGCCTTCGTCGCCACGCGCCGAGCGTCCGACATGCACAAGCAATTCGGCCAGCGTGCCGGGGGCGGTCTGGGGGTTTGCGGGGTTGTTCATGAGATAGTGATAGCGAGTCGAAACCGGTTTGACCAGAACCGCGCAACCCTATAGTTTCGAGTCGAAATCATATCGCGGCACAATACCGGACCCGAGCCATGAACAAGCCCCATTTCCCGGCGCACGCGCCCGCGCCATCCAAAGGCTCCGCTGGCCCTGCGCTTCTGGGGGCCGAGGAAGAGGCGCGGCTGGCGCGCGCCTGGCGCGACAAGGGCGACGTGGCGGCGCGCAACCGGCTGGTCACGGCCTTCGCGCCGCTGGTGCAGGCGATGGTGGCGCGCTTTACCAGGGCCCGCGCGCAGGACGATCCCGACCTGATGCAACAGGCCTATATCGGCCTGATGCGCGCCGCCGACGGGTTCGACCCGGAGCGCGGCATCCGGTTTTCGACCTATGCCGCCTGGTGGATTCGCGCCGAGCTACAGGATTACCGGCTGCTCAACTGGTCGCTGGTGCGGCGCGGGCGGTCTGCCAAGGCGCGGGTCGCCTTCTTCCGGCTGGGCCAGATCGAGAATGCCCTGCCGCAGCACCCCGGCGAAGACCCCGCCGCGCGCGAGGCCCGTCTTGCCACCGCGCTCGGGGTCGATGCGCAGGCGCTGGGCGAGATGCGGCGGCAATTCGGCCAGTCCGACGCCTCGCTGCACGCGGCGGTGGGCGAGGACGGGGCCGAAGCGATGGATCTGCTCCCCGATCCCGACTGCGACACCGAGGCCGAGGTTGCCCGGCGTCACGACCGGGCGCGGCTGCGCGCCGCGATGATCGACCATTTCCACGCCCTGCCCACGCGCGAGCGCCATATCGTTGTGTCCAACGTGCTGGCCGATCCGCCGCTCACGCTGCAAGAGCTTGGCGCGCTGCACGGTGTCTCGCGCGAGCGGGTGCGGCAATTGCGTGATCGTGGGCTGGAACGGCTGCGCGCGGCGATGGGCGACGGCGCGCGCGAGGCGCTTTCGGGGATGTGACCGCCGGTATGGAGTTTGGGATCGCGTGCCGCGACGACTGCGCCCGCTCAGCGTAGCTGCGCCACCGCCTCGATGGTGCCGAAATCGGGATATTGCAGCAGAACCGCCAGCGGTGCACCCTCGGGCCAGGCGATATCGAGCGCAAGCGGCGCCCGCGTGTCCCATGTGGCGACCTCGACCAGCTCGGTGACGATATTGGTATAGGTGATCGTGCGTCCGGCATTCTCGCCGCGCGCGATCTCGACCGTTTCCTCGGGGATGTAGCGGGCGAATTGCACCACCAGCGGCATCTCGCGCGGGGCCGCCGCGCGCGCCTCCAGGTAGACCCGCGCCCCCTCGCGCCGCAGCGCCACCTCCAGCCCGGTATCGGGCTTTGCCAGATGCTTGTCGATGAGATCGGTCACATCGCGATAGCGCGTGCCGACCACATGATCGGTGCCGTTGACGACCATCTGCGGGGTATAGACCATCTTGCGCCCCCCCGCCGCCGCATAGCCGCGCTGCCGCGCGGTATGGGCGGGGCTGGCGAATGTGTCCTCCCAGCCGATGTAATCCCAGTAATCGACATGCAGCGACAGCGCGAGCACGTCATCGCGCGCGGCCAGTTGCTCTAAAAACCCGTCGGCAGGCGGGCAGGAGGGGCAGCCCTGCGAGGTGAACAGCTCGACCACCACGGGCCGGTCAGCGGCATGAAGCGGCGTCACAAACGCCGCAATCCCTGCAAGCAGGCCGAAAATGAGGTGTCGCATGGGTAGATCGTTCCCGTCTGGATTGGCTGGGCGCTTGCCCCGATCCTAGCCCGTGCCGCCTGCCCTGCCAATTCAAGGTTTCGCGATATGACGGCGAGCGCGTTGTAACACCCGTCACATTGTGTGCAACAGTATACATAAACGCCATGCACCCCTTGATCGGGCGCGGAATATCAGTCAGAAGCAAGCCAAACGTCATCCAGCCCTGACATGAAAGGACGGCACGCCATGCCCATCACAGTCGGTCAAGACAGCGCCAACACCCGCAAGACGCTTACCGTCGGCGGCAAATCCATCGCCTATTATTCCATTGCCGCCGCCGAGGCGGCGGGGCTTGGCGATTTCTCGCGCCTGCCCGCAGCCCTCAAGGTGGTGCTGGAAAACATGCTGCGCTTCGAGGATGGCAAGACCGTCTCGCTCGACGATATCCGCGCGTTTTCCGAATGGGCCGCAAACGGGGGTCGCGCCAACCGCGAGCTGGCCTATCGGCCCGCGCGCGTTCTCATGCAGGATTTCACCGGGGTTCCGGCGGTGGTGGATCTTGCCGCCATGCGCGACGGGATCGTGGCGCTTGGCGGCGACGCGCAGCAGATCAACCCGCTCAATCCGGTTGATCTGGTGATCGACCATTCGGTGATGATCGACGAGTTCGGCAATCCCCGCGCCTTCCAGATGAACGTGGACCGCGAATACGAGCGCAACATGGAGCGCTACCAGTTCCTGAAATGGGGTCAGGGTGCCTTCAACAATTTCCGCGTGGTGCCGCCGGGCACCGGCATCTGCCATCAGGTCAATCTGGAATACCTCGGCCAGGTGGTCTGGACCCGCGACGAGGATGGCGACACCTACGCCTATCCCGACA
>DISF01000019.1:0-167 GCA_002421985.1 Roseovarius sp. UBA6217
GGCGAGCCCTGCCCGGATGCGATGGTGGAGAGCGGCCTCGACCATATCCGCATCCTTCAGGACAACGATTTTCATGAGTTCAAGATCAGCGTGAAGGCGTCTGACGTGTTCATGGCGGTGACAGCCTATATGCAACTGGCCGAGGCGACCGACGCGCCGCTGCATCT
>DISF01000019.1:253-5332 GCA_002421985.1 Roseovarius sp. UBA6217
CGCTGGGGCTGCGCCATCGCGGCGTGAATATCATCTCCTGCCCAAGCTGCGCGCGGCAGGGGTTTGACGTGATCGCGACGGTGGAGGCGCTCGAGGAGCGGCTGTCGCATATCAAGACGCCGATGAGCCTGTCGATTATCGGCTGCGTGGTCAACGGGCCGGGCGAGGCGCTGATGACCGATGTGGGATTCACCGGTGGCGGCGCGGGGCACGGCATGGTCTATCTCGCTGGAAAGGCCAGCCACAAGATGTCGAACGCGGCGATGATCGATCATATCGTCGAGCAGGTCGAGGCCCGCGCCGCCGAGATCGAGGCCGAGATCGCAGCCGTGCGGGCGGCGGAATAGGGTAAGGTTTGTTTAGGCTCGACAGGGTATAATCTACCTCGTAAAAATAGATATGGCGTGCGAGATGGATCACCCTCCTAGATATGCCGAGTTTTTCTGCGGCGGCGGAATGGTGCGCGCAGCATTTGACGCGGGTTGGCACTGCGCCCTCGCCAATGATATCGACGCCATGAAATGCCGTGTCTACCGCGATAACTGGTCCGGCACCGGGCTTGTCGAGGGGGATGTTGCGGCGCTTGATCCGAATGTTTTGAAACAGCCCATCGATCTCTATTGGGCGTCAAGTCCTTGTCAGGATTTCAGCCTTGCCGGCAAGGGCCTCGGTCTTGGCGGCGCGCGCAGCGGTGTCTTTAACCCGTGGTTCGAGAAGGTGCGTGCCGCGGCGATGGCCGGGTTCGCACCGCGACTAATTGCGTTTGAAAACGTCACGGGCCTGTTGTCGCGTCGCGCGGGCAAAGACCTCGATCATATCCTGAGATCGTTCATATCGCTTGGCTACAAGGTCGGGGCACTCGAGATAGACGCCTGTCATTTCGTTCCGCAAAGCCGACCGCGCCTGTTTGTGATCGCGGTGCGTGGGGAACTGGACGTGGCTGATCTTTGTCAACCAAAAGCGGGTGGCGTGTTTTGCTCGACACGCCTGCGCCGGTTTCACGACGGGTCCAGCCCATTGATAAGAAAGAACTGGTTGTGGTTCCGCCTTCCACCTCCTGCGTCGTCAGCAGAAAAATTGTCGGCCATTCTCGACGCTGATCCCGATACAGCATGGTTGTCTGACGAGCAGGTCGCGCGTTTGCTTTCGATGATGTCGGCCCCGAGCCTTGCGCGCATTGCGGCGGCGAAGGCTGCAGGACAGACCACCGTGGGCACGCTCTACAAGAGAGGGCGCCCCGATGATGCAGGTCGCGTGCGTCAGCGGGCGGAAGTGCGGTTTGACGGTGTCGCGGGATGCTTGCGAACACCGGCGGGAGGGTCATCCCGGCAAACGATCCTGATTGTTCGCGGAGACAAGATCGAAGCGCGCCTGTTGTCGCGACGCGAGGTCTCCCGCCTCATGGGGCTGCCCGCGTCTTATCGCATGCCTGAGCGTTACAACGATGCCTACAGGATCGCGGGTGATGGCGTGGTTGTTCCCATCGTGAAACACTTGGACGAGCATATCTTTCGACCGATCCTGTTCAAAGCCGCAGCAGAAAGGGCGGTTGCGTGAGCGATGTTCAGTCTTTCAGGGGGGAAGCGCTCAAGGCATTGACCGATGAAATCGGTGTCTACGCGCTTTGCGATCTGGATGGCGTCCCGATCTATGTCGGGCAGTCCGTTGATGGAATCCGGACGCGTGTTCGCCGCCATTTGACCTCGGCAAGGTCGGATGTGATCGCCAATCGACAGGTCGATGTATGGGAAATCGCTTATGTCTGGGCGTGGCCCGTTCGCGAAGTGACCGATATCGTCCGATTGGAAGCCCATCTCTTCAACACCTTCGACTCATGTGTCAGGCTGATGAACGGCAAGGCGATGGCGGCACCGGAACGCCCGGTTGATGTGCCGGAAAAGCAAATTGTGCAGGTCATTGAGGAGGGTGAGCGCATCAATCGCCAAGACCCCGCGTTGCGATTGCCGCGTCAGATCATGCAATACAACCTATTGGTGGATTCTATTCTGAACGTAAAGGACGCAGGACATCTCAAACGCTCTTTGGATGCTCATTTCGAACGGCTTGTAAGGTATCATCAAACCTTTCTGTAGCGGTCTGCGATACATCAAACCGCCAAACGCCCCCGCTCCTATGTCTTGGCATCTGTCTCGTCAGGCTCGGCCTCGGGGCTGTCAGCCTCGGGATCGTATCCCGCCTCGCCTTCGTCGAGCAGCGTCACATGGGTGGTGTCTGTCTCGGGATCGTAGGCAAGGCCGTAATTGCTGTGCCCGTCCTCGCGCGCGCGGTGCCATTCGTGCCGAAGGCATGGCCGAAGATCAGCACGAATGGCGTGAGCAGAAGGAGGGCGAGGGCGCTTGTGGGCATGGTTTTCCGGCCTGCGCGGTGCGCTCAGGCGTTGGCCTCGCGGATTTTCTCGGCGGCGGCCTTGTCATAGCTCACACCGTTCTGCTCGAAAAGCTGGTCAAGCTCGCCCGAGAGCGTCATCTCGGTGACGATGTCACAGCCGCCCACGAACTCGCCGTTGACATAGAGTTGCGGGATGGTGGGCCAATCGGAATACTCCTTGATGCCCTGGCGGATTTCCTCGTCGGCGAGCACGTTCACATCGGCGAACTCCACGCCCATGAAATTGAGCACGCCCGCCACGCGGCTGGAAAAGCCGCATTGCGGCATGTCCTTGGTGCCTTTCATGAAGAGCACCACGGGGTTGGAGGTCACCGTCTCGGTGATGCGGGTCTTGACGTCGGTCATTTGGTGCGGTCCTTCGGAATGAAGATTTTGGCGTAGGTTTGCGGATCGCGCGAGATGCGGTAGCTCATGGATTGCCCGCCGCTCACGCCGGAGGAATAGAACGAGGAGATCACGCTGTCGCCCGGTCCCGGCTCGGTTCCGCGCCCGGTGGTGTGGTCCTCGCGCAGGGATTGCGCGGCGCGCAGACCGGCGAGCAGAAGCACAAGGCCCGACAGCACCGCGATGATCGCCCCGCCCGACATCAGCCGGGGGCCTTGGTGGTCAGCGCGAGCGCGTGAATTGCCCCGTCAGGCCCGTCCATCCGGCCCTTGAGCGCGGCATAGACGGCGCGTTGCTGCTGCACGCGGTTCATGCCGCGAAAGCTTTCGTCGATGACCTCGGCTGCGAAATGCACCCCGTCATCGCTCTCGACGGTGATGCGCGCATTGGGCAGCGCCGCGCGGATGAGCGCCTCGACATCGGAAGCGAGAAGGGCCATCGGCATATCTCCGGTTGTGTCATTTGTCGCAGATGTAAACCGCGTGGGGCATCTGCGCAAGGGAGGCGCGGATTTCCTCGCCCGTCTTGAGCACGTCTTCGATGAGCGCGCGTTGCCGCGCGCCCGAGGATAAAGCGTGCCACAGCTTTGCCCGGGGTTGCCCCCTGTGGCCGATCCCGGAGATGACGGGGGGCGCATCAATCCTGCCTGGTGTCCGGCACCTGACAGATGTTGACCAATGATGATCCGGCCTGCCGTGCAGTGCGGCAGGCGTCGTGACGGGCCTGAAGGGGACGTTGGCACACCGGTTGAGGTGCCGCGCAGCGCCCGACCGCCGGGTGGGCGCTCAAACGGTTGTGATCGTCACTTTATGGTGCCAAATACTGCAACGATTGTCGGGGCTTGGACGTTGCAAAAGCGCCCGCCCGAGGGGGCGGTCGGGCGCTGCGCGGCGGCGCGCAAGCGCGCCTCTATTCCGCGCATTGGCACCAGGGCCTGAACGACCGCTCCAGGCCCAGAGCGTTCCCCTGTGTCACATCGGGCACTTTGTGTCAGGTGGCGCACACGGGGGCCGGGTATCGCCCAAGCGCGCGCGCACCTCGGCGATGAAATCCTCGCCGCGCTGCTCGAAATTGTCATATTGGTCAAAGCTTGCCGCGGCCGGGGCCAGCAGGATCACCTCGCCGGGCCTCGCATCGGCGAGCGCGGCCTCGACCGCGGCGGCCATGGTGGTGCAGATCGCCGTCTCCACCCCGTCGAGCCCGAGGGCGAATTGCGCCGCCTCCCGCCCGATCACATAGGCCTTGGCCACGTTTTGCAGGCCGGGTTTCAGCGCGCCAAGCCCGCCCTCCTTTTCCAGCCCGCCGCAGATCCAGCGGATGCGCGCAAAGGCCAGCAGCGCCTTGAGCGCGGCATCCACGTTGGTGGCCTTGCTGTCGTTGATGATCCGCACGCCGCCCGCTTCGGCGACAAACTGCGAGCGGTGCGGCAGACCGGCAAAGCTGTGAAAGCCCTGCTCGATCAGGCGCGGCGCAAGGCCCAGACTGCGGCAGGCGGCATAGGCGGCGCAGGCGTTCTGATGGTTGTGCGCTCCGGGCAGGCCCTTGACGTCGCGCAGGTCGATCGCGGCCACCTGCCGCCCCTTGCGCGTCTCGGCGAGAAAGCCCTTGCGCGCGAACACCGCCCATCCCGGCCCGGCAAGTTTCTGCCCCGAGGAGATGCGGATCACCCGGTCATCGCCCGCGCCTTCGGCCATCTGACCGGCGAGAAACCGGCCCTCGGCCTCGTCCACGCCGATCACCGCGCGATCCGGCCCACCCTCGGCAAAGAGCCGCCGCTTGGCCGCGAAATACCCCCCAAGCCCGCCGTGGCGATCCAGATGATCGGGCGAGAAGTTGGTGAACACGGCGATATCGGGGGTGAGGGCACGGGCCAGCTCAAGCTGGTAGCTCGACAGTTCCAGAACCACCACCCCGCCATCGCCGGGCGGGTCGAGATCGAGCACCCCGCGCCCGATATTGCCGGCAAGCTGCACCGGCTTGCCCGCGTGCCCGAGCACATGGTGGATGAGCGCCGCAGTTGTCGATTTGCCATTGCTTCCCGTGACCGCGATCACGCGCGGGGGGGTGTCGTGGCCGTCCCAGACGGGCGTGGCGAGAGAGCGAAAGAACAGCCCGATATCGTTATCCACGGGCACGCCCGCCGCGAGGGCTTCGGCCACCACACGGTTGGGGGCGGGGTAGAGATGCGGAATACCGGGCGAGACGATGAGCGCCGCCACGCCGTCAAGCGCGCCGTCGCGGGAGAGATCGCAGATCTCAAAGCCCTCGGCCAGGGCCGCGTCGCGC
>DISF01000019.1:5368-35606 GCA_002421985.1 Roseovarius sp. UBA6217
CGGCGCACCCCTGCCCCGCCGTTGCGGCGGGCGCAACCCGGTTGCGGCGGGCGGCGCTTGCATGGAGGGGGAGGGGTTGCTATTGGCTGCGCTCAAAGGCCGATAAAATCGGTCGGAAAGAGGACGAGAGGCAGCGGTGCAAGGCCCCACCCCCCGTTTGGAGATCCGCAACATCCAGCGCCGCTATGACGGGCGGCTGGTGGTGGATGATGTGTCGCTCTCGGTCATGCCGGGGCAGGTGATGTGCCTGCTCGGGCCGTCGGGATGCGGCAAATCCACCACGCTGCGGATGATCGCGGGCGTCGAGATGCAGGACGCGGGCGAGATCCATGTCGATGGCAAGCTGATCTGCGACACGGTGTTTCGTGTGCCCCCCGAGCGGCGGCGGATCGGCCTCATGTTTCAGGATTTCGCGCTGTTTCCGCATCTGAGCGTGGCCGAGAACGTGGGTTTCGGCCTTGACGGGCCGCGCCGTGCCAAACGTGCGCGGGTGGCCGAGCTTCTGGAGCGGGTGCACTTGCTGCATCATATCGACGCCTATCCGCACGAATTGTCAGGCGGTGAGCAGCAGCGCGTGGCGCTGGCGCGCGCGCTGGCCCCAAGGCCGCGGATCATGCTCATGGACGAGCCGTTTTCGGGGCTCGACAACCGGCTGCGCGACGGTATCCGCGACGAGACGCTGGATATCCTGCGCGAGGAGGATACCGCCGTCCTGCTGGTCACGCACGAGCCCGAAGAGGCGATGCGCATGGCCGATCAGATCGCGCTCATGCGCGACGGGCGCATCGTGCAGCAGGGCGCGCCCTACAATGTCTACAACGCCCCGGTGGATCGCAGCGCGATGGCGTTTTTCTCCGAGATCAACGTGATCCGGGGCCGGGTGCGCAATGCGCTGACCGAAACGCCCTTTGGCCAGTTCCTCGTGCCGGGCGCGCCGGACGGGCTCGAGGTGGAGATCGTCATCCGTCCGCAGCACATCAAGATAGATTTCGACCGCAACGGGCGCGGCCCCAACCCCACGGCGCTTGACGGCACGCCCGCGCGCGGCGTGGTCACGCGCGCGCGGTTCATGGGGTCCGAAAGCCTGGTGGAGTTTCGCATGGATCACGACGGCTCGCTCATCAAGGCGAGCGTGCCCAACGTGTTCCTGCCCAAGCCGGGCAAGCCGCTCTGGCTCATGATCCGGCGCGACCGGTGTTTCGTTTTCCCGGTGCGCGGGTAGGGCGCGGGCGGTCTCAACGGGGGTGGCGTGGGGATAAGCGGCGGCTGGCTGGTGGCTTGGAGCGGACGGTCGAAGCTTGGCCCCGGCGCGGAATCAAGGGCGAAGCCCGCCGCGCCATCGCATGTCCGCCCCCCGGACAGGCGATTTGTCGAAACTCGCGCACCGATGGGAGGTTGTGCGGATGAGGCAGGCATAAAGTGCCCTGAAACAACGTAGCATCGCCTGCCCGCGGACATGCGACGGCGCGGCTCACGGCAACGTCCCCTTCAAGCCCAATCCCCCCGCCTCACAGCTTGCGGATCTTCAGCCGCGTGATGCGGTTGTCCTTGCGCGCCATGACCTGGAAGCGGAAGCCGTGAAAGCTGAATACCTGGTCCACCGTCGGGATCGTCTGCGCCTCGTGGATGACGAGCCCCGCGACTGTGTTGGCGGCCTCGTCGGGCAGCGCCCAGTCGGTGGCGCGGTTGAGGTCGCGGATGGTCATCGCGCCGTCGACGATGTAATCGCCATCGGAGGCGCGGCGCAGGGGGTGGTCGGTCTCGGCGTCGAATTCGTCGACGATCTCGCCGACGATCTCTTCGAGGATGTCCTCAAGCGTGATAAGCCCCTGAAGCGCGCCGTATTCGTCCACCACCAGCGCGAAATGGCTGCGCATCCGCAGGAATTGGCGCATCTGCTCGTCAAGCGTGGTGGTCTCGGGCACGAAATAGGGCTCGCGCGCGATGGTGCGCACGTCGAACGCGTCGAGATTGCCGGCCCCGGTCTCTCCCTCAATGGCAACCTTGTGGATCGCGCGCAGCAGGTCCTTGGCATGGACGATGCCGATGATGTTGTCGGGCTGGCCCTCGTAGAGCGGCAGGCGCGTGTGGTTGCTGGCAAGGCATTGTGCGAGGATATCCTCGGGGCGCGCCTCGACATCGAGCATCTCGATCCGCGAGCGGTGCAGCATGATTTCCTCGACCGCGCGATCGCTGAGATCGAGCGCGCCGAGGACGCGGTCGCGATCCTCTTTCTCGACCACGCCCTCGGACTGGCCCAGCCAGAGCGCACCGGCGATTTCCTCGCGCACGGCAAGGATATGGCTGTCGGGATCGGTCTGCACGCCAAAGCCGCGCAGGATCAGCCGCACCAGCCAGCGCACCGCCGCCACCACAGGATGAAACACGCGGATCACCCAGACGATCAGCGGCGCGGTGCGCGCGGCGGCGGCTTCGGCATTGGTGATGGCATAGGTCTTGGGCAGCACCTCGGCAAAGATCAGCACCAGAAGCGTCATCACCAGCGTCGCCAGCGCCACGCCGCTCTCGCCGAGAAGCCGGGTAAAGAGCGCCGTGGCGAGCGAGGCGGCGAGGATGTTGACAAGGTTGTTGCCCAACAGAACCGAGCCGATCAGCCGCTCGTTATCCTCGGTGATGGCGAGCGCGGTTGCGGCCCCCTTTGATCCCTTTTCCGCCTGCGCGCGCAGCTTGGCGCGCGAGGCCGCCGTGAGCGCCGTTTCGCTGCCCGAGAAAAACCCCGAGAGCACCAGCAGCCCGAGGATCGACAGCACGGTGATCCAGAATGTCGGGTCAAGAACGGCGGTGAGTGAATCCATCGGTTTGCATCCTCAATGTGATCTGGCGTGGTTATGCGGTCTCGGGGCGGCGCGATCAAGGCGGGCGCGCGCTCAGCCCTTTGCCGGGGCGTTGCGGCGCGCGGTCATCAGCGGGTGATGCGCTTCAACCAGCGCGCGCAGCCGCGCGTCGAGCACATGGGTATAGATCTCGGTGGTGGCAAGATCGGCATGGCCCAGCAGCATCTGGATCACCCGAAGATCGGCCCCGCCCGCCAGAAGATGCGTGGCAAAGGCATGGCGCAGCCGGTGCGGGGTGACGGCGTCGGGGTCGATCCCGGCATGGGCCGCGATCTGCTTGATGAGGCCATAAAAGCGATGCCGCGTCAGGTGCCCGGTGCGGCCCGGTGAGGGAAAGAGCCACGGCGAGGCGGCGCGCGCCTTGTCGCGTGCGCGCAGCACAAGCCAGGCCGCCAGCGCCACGCGCGCGGGCGGCGACAGCGGCACCATCCGTTCCTTGCCGCCCTTGCCGCGCACCAGGAGCATTTCCGGCTCGCCCAGCGCCGCCGCCAGTGGCAGGCCGACAAGCTCGCTCACCCGCATCCCCGTGGCATAAAGCAGCGCCACCAGCGCGGCGTTGCGCACCCGCTCAACCTCGCCACGCCCGACCTCTCCCGCAGCCCCGAGCAGGCGCTCGACATCGCGCTCCGAGAGCGTGCGCGGCAAGGCGCGGCTGCGCCCCGGCCCGCGCAGGCGAATCGCCGGGTTGGTGTCGCGCCAGCCCTCCTCGACGGCAAAGCGATAGAATTGCCGGATCGACGAGAGCCGCCGCGCGCGGGTGGCCTGTGCCAGCCCCGCGGCGTCGCAGGCCACGAGATAGGCCTCGACATCCGCCTGCGTCGCACCGAGCATTTCGCGCGCGCCCTGCGCCGAAAGCCAGCCCGCGTAATCGCGCAGGTCGCGGCCATAGGCCATGAGCGTGTTTTGCGCGGCCCCCAGCTCGGCGGCCTGCGCCTCCAGAAAGGTGGCGATTCGGGTCTCGGGCGCGGGATTGGGCGCGCTCATGTGCCCGGCCCGAGGATCAGGATTTGCAGCGCCGCCCGCCGGGCGGTATCCTCCAGCCCGACGGCGCGCAGGGTGGCGATGGCGGCGCGCACCGCCGAAGGGGCGGCGCGCTCGGCCCCGTGGTCGAGCAAGGCCGCTGCCATCAGGATCGCCTCGCCCAGCCGCCCCTCGGCGATGAGGCGCTGATGCTCGGGCGCGGCGGCGGTGGCGGCAAACCCGGCGGCAATCGCCGATTGCATCCGGGTGGTGGCGTCAGAGGCCTCGGGCGCGCCCCTCGCGATCCCGGCCAGCAGCCTGTCGCGCGGGGAGGCGGGCGCGAGGGTCTCATGCGCCCGCTCGTAGAGCGGTGACAGCAGGATCATTTCGGTCGCGCGCGCCTGGGCCTCTGCGGGCAGGGGCGCGGCGGCAAGGACACGTTCGGCGAAGATCTCGGCCAGCGCCGTCTCCAGCCCGGTTGCGCGCGCGGCCTCCCACGCGGCGGGCAGCGCCTCGGCAAGACCCGACCCGTCGCGGGCGTCAAGCGCGCGGTCGAGCGCCTGAACCGCCGCGACCCGCGTCCATACCCCGCCCGAGGCGGCGGGCTTGCGCGCGGTATAAAGCGCAAAGAGCCGCGCCGCCGCAAGCGCTCCGGTCTGCGCCAGCCGCTCGGCGGCCTCGATCTCGGCCTTCCAGCCCGCGGTGCCGCGCAGATCGGCCATGGCAAAGGCGCGCGGCAGATCCTGGGTGCCCAGCGGCGTGCCGATGGCCTCGAACAGCCGAAAGCGCAGCGGTGTCATGGTGGTGGGCGGCACGGGGGGCGCGATCTCGTCAATCAGTTCCGGCGCGAGATACAGTGCCAGAAGCGTGCCATCCGGCTCTCTGATGGCACCGCTTGCCTCGGCCCCGTGCAGGATCAGCGCGGCGGTCTGCCAATCCCCCGCGCGTGCAAGGCAATAGATGCGCGCGCCCAGATCATGGCTCAGGTGCGGCGCGGCGGCGAGTGCTGCGCAGGCGGCATCTTCGCGGCCATCGAGAAGCGCGAGATCAAGCCAGGTATCAAACAGCGCGGGCGTGGCCCCGCCCGCCCGCTCAACGAGCGCCAGCGCAGGCTCTACCGCGCCAAAGCGGCGCAGCGCTGCGATCCGAGCGCGCAGGAACGGCGCGTCGCCGGTGATGTCGGGCGGGGCGTCGGCCTCGGCCAGCAAGAGCGTGTAGTAAAGCGCCTGCATCGCGGGCAGCGGGCGTTCGGGCAGGCGGTCAAGAGAGCGGATGAGTGTCGCGGCGGCGCTCGCGCTCCAGAGGGTGCGGGGCAGGCCGGTCGTGGTGGCGGGCAACAGCCCCGCCGCATCGACGCGCGAGGCACCAAGCGGGGTGACTGTCACGTCGGGGCGGGTGGCGGTTTCGGCGGTGGGGGCCGGGGGCGTGACGGTGGCGGGGGCCATCTCGGTCAGCCAGTCGATCGCCGAAAGCGGGGCCTGCGCCGCCGCGGCGCCCGACCACAAGAGGGCGGCGAGGAGGGCGTCAGTCGATCTCAAGGAGGATGTCCTGCCGGATCTCGGATTGCGCCGGCGTGAAATCCGCGCCGAAGAACGGGCCAAGATAGGCATAGCCTATAAGCCCGACAAAACCGAGGATCGCAAGGTAAAACAACCATTTGATAAGGCGAAACATGCTGTGGCCCGTCTGCTCGTGGAATGATTTTTCCCACTTATAGCTGGCATTTCCGACAAGATCACGCCATTGAGTGCAAAATCTCGCGAACAGGCAGGGGAGCGCCGCTGTGTCGGCTGGCAAGCGCTGGAAACTGAAGAAATCGGTCGTGCTTGTGGGGATGATGGGCGCGGGCAAAACTGCCGTGGGGCGGGTGCTCGCGCAGCGGTTGGGGGTGGATTTCCTCGACTCGGATGTCGAGATCGAAAAAGCCGCCAACATGACGATTGCCGAGATTTTTCAACGCGACGGCGAGGCGTTCTTTCGTGCCCGCGAAAGCGAGGTGATCGACCGGCTGCTTGACGCGCGCCCGGTGATCCTGTCGGTGGGCGGTGGCGCGTTCCTTGCCGCGCACAACCGTGAGTTGATCTCGCGAAGGGGCGTATCCGTCTGGCTCGATGCCGATCTTGATCTTCTGTGGTCTCGGGTAAAAGGCAAGAATACCAGGCCCTTGCTGCGCACAGCTCATCCACGCGAGACGCTGCGCGCGCTCATGCAGGCGCGCGTGCCGCTCTATGCGCTGGCGGATCTGCGGGTCGAGGCGCAGAGCAGCTACACGATCGACGACATGGCCGCCCGCGTCGAGGCCGCGCTGGCCGCGCGGACGGATGTTCTGGAGGGGGTGAGATGATCGAATGCGTGCATGTGCCGCTGGGCACGCGGGCCTATGACGTGGTGATCGGGCCGGGGCTTCTGGCGCAGGCGGGGGCGCGCATCGCGCCGCTGCTGACGCGGCCCCGCGTGGCCGTGGTGAGCGACGAGACGGTGGCCGGGCTGCATTGGGAAACGCTTCGCAAGGGGCTGGAAAGCAAGGGTATTTCTGCCGAATGCCTGCGCCTTCCGCCGGGCGAGGGCACCAAGTCCTGGGCCATGCTGGAGCGGGTGGTGGAGTGGCTTCTGGAGCACAGGATCGAGCGCGGTGACGTGGTCGTGGCCTTTGGCGGCGGGGTGATCGGCGATCTTGTGGGCTTTGCCGCCGCGATTCTGCGGCGCGGCGTGCGCTTCGTGCAGATACCGACCTCGCTTCTGGCGCAGGTGGACAGCTCTGTCGGGGGCAAGACCGGGATCAACACGGCCCTTGGCAAGAACCTTGTGGGCGCGTTTCATCAACCGGTCCTTGTGCTGGCCGACACCGAGGCGCTGGGCACGCTGAACGAACGCGATTATCTCGCAGGCTATGGCGAGGTGGTGAAATATGGATTGTTGGGGGATAGTAATTTCTTTCAATGGCTTGAAGAGCATTCTTCACGCGCTGCCGCAGGTGATATGGCGGCGCGCATCCATCTGGTGAAACGCTCGGTCGAGATGAAGGCCGGGATCGTGACGCGCGACGAGACCGAACAGGGCGAGCGGGCGCTTCTGAACCTTGGCCATACATTTTGTCATGCGCTGGAGGCGGCAACACACTATGATGGGGCGCGGCTGTTGCATGGCGAGGGGGTGGCCATCGGCTGTGCGCTGGCGTTTGAGCTGTCGGCGCGGCTGGGCCTGTGCAGCCAGGAAGAGCCAGGCCGCGTGCGCGCGCATCTTCGTGACATGAAGATGAAGGTTGATCTATCTGATATTGAAGGAGAATTGCCGGATACTGACGCGCTGATCGCACTCATGGGGCAGGACAAGAAAGTGGTTGATGGCAGGCTGCGATTCATCCTTGCGCGCGGGATCGGGGAGGCCTTCATCACCTCGGACGTGCCGATTGACATGGTGCGCGAGGTGTTGGAGGCGGCGCGGGCCAATCGATAGGGTCTCGGGGGAACGTTCGTGGCCCGAAGGAGACGTTGAGCGCAACGTTTGAGGAGCCGCGCGGTGCCCGACCGCGGGTGGGCGCTGCAACGGTTGCGGGGCGCGCTTTATGGTGCAAGATACTGCAACAATTACGGGGTGATATACGTTGCAAAAGCGCCCGCCCGGGGGGCGGTCGGGCGCTGCGCGGCGGCGCGTAAACGCGCCTTGATTCCGCGCAAAGGGGGGTGCGCCCTGAACGTCCCCTTAAGGCACTTCACGACGCCTGCCGCGCCGCATACCAGGGCGGCTCATCAAGGGGCAATATCTGTCAGATGTCGGACACTAACCCGCCACCCGCACCAGCGCGTGACGCTTCTTGCCCGCCGAGAGCTTGATGGGCGAGGCAAGCGCGCCTGCGTCGAGCATCAGCCCCGCATCGGTGAGCGGCGCATCGTCGAGGCGGGCGCCGTTCTCGGCGATGAGGCGCTTGGCCTCCTTGCCGGATTTCGCCAGCCCCGCGCGCACGATCAGTTGCACGATGGAAATACCGCCCGCCACCTCGGCGGCGGTCAGGTCGAGCGTTGGCAGGTCATCGCCCACGCCGCCGCGCTCGAACACTTCGCGGGCGGTGGCCTCGGCGGCCTGCGCGGCCTCGGTGCCGTGCAGAAGGGTGGTCACCTGATTGGCGAGGATGATCTTGGCCTCGTTGATCTCGGAGCCTTCGAGCGCACCGAGGCGGTCGCACTCCTCGACCGGCAATTCGGTATAGAGCTTGAGGAAGCGCCCGGTATCGGCGTCGGTGGTGTTGCGCCAGAACTGCCAGAATTCGTAAGGGGAAAGCAGGTCGCCATCGAGCCAGACAGCACCCCCCGCCGACTTGCCCATCTTGCGCCCGTCCGAGGTGGTCAGCAAGGGCGAGGTGAGGCCGTAAACCTGCGTGTCGATCACCCGGCGGGTGAGGTCGATGCCCGAGACGATATTGCCCCATTGATCCGAGCCGCCCATCTGGAGCACGCAGCCGTGGCGGCGGTAAAGCTCCAGAAAATCATAGGCTTGCAGGATCATGTAGTTGAATTCGAGGAACGATAGCGATTGCTCGCGGTCCAGACGGGATTTCACGCTCTCGAAGGACAGCATCCGGTTCACCGAGAAATGCCGCCCGATATCGCGCAGGAAATCGAGGTAATTCAGCCCGTCGAGCCATTCGGCATTGTCGAGCATCAGCGCGCCACCATCCTCATAGGCGAGGTAACGCGCGAAGACGCGGTTCATGCCGTTGATATTGGCGGCGATCTGGTCGGGCGAGAGCAGCGGGCGCTCGTCCGAGCGAAAGCTTGGATCGCCCACCTTGGTGGTGCCGCCGCCCATGAGCGTGATCGGCCGGTGCCCGCATTTCTGCAACCAGCGCAGCATCATGATGTTCAACAGATGCCCGACATGAAGCGATTTCGCGGTGGCGTCATAGCCGATATAGGCGGTCACCTGACCGGCCCGCAGCGCCGTATCAAGCCCCTCGATATCGGTGCAATCCGCGAGATAGCCGCGCGCCTGCATGATGTGCAGGAAATCCGATTTCGGCTGATAGGTCATGGTGCTTGTCCCGCTTTGATTTGCGCGGCATGTATAGGCAGTCGCGGGGTGAAGGAAAAGACCATGTTGAAGGCGGGGCGCGTGCGGGCGCTTGGGGCGATGTCGGGCACCTCGCTCGATGGCGTGGACGCGGCCATGATCGAGACCGATGGCGAGGTGATTTCGGGCTTTGGCCCGGTGGCCTATCGCGCCTACACGCCGGGCGAGAGGGCGGTATTGCGGGCCGCGCTCGGGCGCTGGACCGGCCCCGAAGTGGAGGAGGCCGCGCGCGTGGTGGAGGCCGCGCATGTCGAGGTTTTACGCGGTTTCGACGACGCGGCGCTGGTGGGGTTTCACGGCCAGACGCTGGCACACGAGCCGCGCGGGCGCGGCACGCATCAGGCAGGCTGTGGCGCGGCGCTGGCGCGCGCGCTGGGGGTGCCGGTGGTGTGGGATTTTCGCAGCGCCGATGTGCGTTTTGGCGGCGAGGGCGCGCCGCTGGCACCATTCTATCATTTCGCCTGTGCGAAATGGATGGGCGCGGCGGCACCGCTCGCGTTTCTCAACCTCGGCGGCGTGGGCAACCTGACGTGGGTCGATCCACGCCGCGCGCGCCCCGAGGAGGATGGCGCGCTTCTGGCCTTTGACACCGGGCCTGCGAATGCGCCGCTCAACGATCTGGTGCAGGCGCGGCTGGGGGCGGAATGTGACCGTGACGGCGCGCTGGCGCGGCGGGGGCGGGTGGCGCAAGGCGCGCTGGAGCTGTTCCTTGACGAGCCGTATTTTACCCGGATGCCGCCCAAATCTCTGGATCGCGACGCATTCGCCGAGATGGTGGCGCTGGTGGGCGAATTGAGCGATGCGGATGCCGCCGCGACGCTGACGGCGATGGCGGCGGCGGCGGTGATGCGCGGGATGGAGCATTGCCCGTCCCCGCCCGCCCGCGTGCTGGTGACGGGGGGCGGGCGGCATAACCCGGTGATGATGGAGATGCTGCGCGCGAGCCTTGGCTGCCCGGTGGCACCGGTCGAGGCGGCGGGGCTTGACGGCGACATGCTGGAGGCGCAGGCTTTTGCGCATCTGGCGGTGCGGGTGGCGCGGGGGCTACCCACATCCTGCCCCGGCACCACGGGGGTGCGCGCCGCCGTCTCGGGCGGCACGCTGAGCAGGCCGTGAGCAGGCCGTGACGCCGGGCCATGACATGACACTAAAAAAGGATCTCGACAGGATGGATGACAGGCTCAAACCCGCGACCATCGCGGCGCAGGCGGCAGGGGCGCAGGACGTGGCCACGGGCGGCGTCGTGCCGGGGATCAGCCTTGCCAGCACCTATCTGCGGGGCGAGGATTACGGGCTCTTGCGCCCCGGGAATACCTATGGCCGCGACCAGAACGACACCGTGCGCCAGGCCGAGGAGGTGGTGCGCGCGCTTGAAGGGGCGGCGGCGAGCCTGCTTTTCCCCAGTGGAATGGCGGCGGTGGCGGCGGTGTTCCGGGCGCTGCCTTCGGGCGCGCGGGTGGTGATGCAGACCGGCATCTACTGGGGCACGCTGAAATGGGTGCGCGAGTATTGCGTGCGCCGGGCGATCATACTGGACGAGGTGGAGGCATCCGACGCGGGCGCACTGGCGGCGGCGTGCCGGTCCTCGGCGGATATGGTCTGGATCGAGACACCGTCGAACCCGTGGCTGCGCTGCGTCGATATCACCGCTGCCGCCGGGCACGCGCACAAGGCGGGCGCGGTGCTGGTGGTCGATGGCACGGCGGCGACGCCGGTGCTTACCCGCGCGCTCGATCTGGGGGCGGATGTGGCGATGCATTCGGCGACCAAGGCGCTGAACGGGCATTCCGACGTGCTGGCGGGCGTGCTGTCGTGCCGCGATGCGAGCCTGCCGATGTGGGCCGAGATCGCGACCGACCGGCACGACGCGGGGGCCATCATCGGGCCGTTCGAGGCGTGGCTCCTGATGCGGGGCATGCGCACGCTGCCCTTGCGGATGGAGCGGATGTGCGCCAACGCGCAGGCGGTGGCAGAATGGCTCGATGCGCATGAGGGGGTAGAGGCGGTGCTCTATCCCGGCCTGCCGGGGCACGAGGGGCACGAGGTGGCGGCGCGGCAGATGCGCGGCGGCTATGGCTATCTGCTGTCGTTTCTGGTGAAGGGCGACCGGGCGCGCGCGCTCGAGGTGGTGGGACGGCTGCGGCTCTGGCACCGGGCGACATCCCTGGGCGGCGTCGAGAGCCTGGTGGAACACCGCCACACCATCGAGCCGCATACCGGGATACCCGAGACATTGGTGCGCCTGTCGGCGGGGATCGAGGACGCGGGGGATCTGATTGCGGATTTGGCGGGGGCGCTGGGGTGAGGGGGGGTGAGCTTGGCGCGAGCTTTGCAAATTTTTGTCCGTTTCCCGACAGCGGGCTTGATCAGGTTGCTTTGCTTGAAAGGCTTGAAGTTCTTATTGATGAAAATGGAAACGTTTTAGACCGCTGATTGAGTTGGCAAACACGACGAATTCAGCATCTTATAAGTCCGCGACCTGCGCGGCAAACGTCAGTTGTCGTAAATTTGCCTCTAGCAACGCGGCGCAATGCGGTGCTGAACGCTTCGCGAATACCTTGAATGGGACGTTGAAACATCCCCCCGCGCGGAATCAAGGCGCGCNNGCTTGCGCGCCGCCGCGCGAGCGCCCGTCCGCCCCCTCGGGCGGGCGCTTTTGCAACGTCACACACCGTATAATCGTTCAAGTATTTGGCACCATAAAGCGCATTCCACAACCGTTGCAGCGCCCAGCCGGCGGACGGGCACCCGCGCGGCTCATCCCCAAAGCTCAACGCGCCACCTCAATCCACCACCGACGCCAGATGCCACCGCAGCGCATCATCCTGCACCGAATCAAAATGCGTCACGCGGTTGGAGAGCACCACGAGTTGCGTGGCGTGGAGCGGCATGAGGGTGCCGGAGCTGTGGGCGAGGTGTTCCTGCGCCGCGACACGGCGCGCGCCGCTCAGCCGCGTTTGGCGATCAGCATGTCGTCGGGGTTGTGCCCGGCGGCGACCGCCTCGATGAACCAGCCGGGTTTGCGCCCGCGCCCCGTCCAGGTAAGACGCGGGTCATCGGGATGGCAGTATTTCGGTGCCTTTGCCCCGGCTTTGGGCGCAGGGGCCAGTTCGGCCAGCGAATAGCCCAGGTCGCGGGCCATCGCTTCGAGCCGGGCGCGGGCCTCGGCCTTTTGGCGTTCCTCGAAACTTTCGATGGCGCGGGCCACGTCTTTTTGCAATTGGCGCAGTTCTTTGAGGGAAAGCGCGTTGAGATCGATATCGGCCATTCTGGTGCCTATATTTATGAATACAACCGTCATTATAGATCGTCTGTTTTCAAATCGCAATTCCCAAATAATGGGCATCCGGTATGGAATTGCCGCGAATGGGCATTTTTCCGGGAAGAAATCCGGGGAAACCGGCACCCTGTTTCTTTTTGGCTCAAATACCCAAGGGCCGCGCGCGCAGAAAGGCGATGAGCGCGCGGGTGGAGCCGTCCTTGGCCGCCGCATCGCCCCCATCGAGAAGCCCGGCCATTTCGGTGGCGAGCACCTTGCCCAGTTCCACCCCCCATTGATCGAAGGAATTGATCCCGAGCGCCACGCCTTCGACAAACACCCGGTGCTCGTAAAGCGCGAGGATCTGGCCAAGACGGCGCGGCGTGAGCCGGTCATAGATCAGCGTGGTGGAGGGGCGGTTGCCGGGAAAGGCGCGGTGCGCGGCCTGCCGGTCGAGATCGGCCCCGCTAAACCCCGCCTTTTGCAGCATCTCGCGGGCCGCGGCCTGGCTGCGCCCGCGCATCAGCGCCTCGGATTGCGCAAGGCAATTGGCCACAAGCAGCCGGTGGTGATGGGCAAGATCGGGCTCATGGCCCTCTGCGGCCACCATGAATTCGCAGGGCACCACCTGCGTGCCCTGGTGAAGAAGCTGGTAAAAGGCGTGCTGCCCGTTGGTGCCAGGCGCACCCCAGACCACCGGCCCGGTGACGGTGGGGACGGGCGCGCCGGACATGGTCACGCCCTTGCCGTTCGATTCCATCTCCAGTTGCTGGAGATAGGCGGGCAAGAGCGCAAGGCGCTGGTCATAGGGCAGCACCGCGCGGGTGGCGTGGCCACAGCCCTGGTGGTGCCATAGCCCGGTGAGCGCCAGCATCACCGGCATGTTGTCATCAAGCGGGGCGGTGCAGAAATGGGTGTCCATCTCGGCGGCCCCGTCAAGGAAGGCATCAAACCGGCCGGGGCCGATGGCGATCATCAGCGCCAGCCCGATAGGCCCCCAGACCGAATAGCGCCCGCCGATGTAATCGCCAAAGCCAAAGACGCGCTCGGGCGCGATACCCCATTGCGCGGTGCGCTCTGTGGCCGAGGAGATGGCGGCCATCTGCGCACCCGGATCGCGGCCATGCGCGTGCAGCCAGTCGCGGGCGGTGGCGGCGTTGGTCATCGTCTCGATCGTGGTAAAGGTCTTGGAGGCGATGAGGAACAGCGTGCGCGCCGGGTCGAGCCCGCGAAGCGTGTCGGCGATATCGGCCCCGTCCACATTGGCGACGAAATGACAGCGCGGCCCGTCATGGTAGGGTGCCAGCGCGCGGGTGGCCATTTCGGGGCCGAGATGCGAGCCGCCGATACCGATATTGACCACGTCGGCCCAGTCGCCCGCGCGGATGGTGTTGGCAAATTCGGCCATGCGCGCGCGGGTGGCGCGGATCTCGGGCACGATGTCGCGGCCCTCGACCATGATCCGCGTATCATCGCCGCTGCGCAGCGCGGTGTGCAGCACGGCGCGCCCCTCGGTCTCGTTGATCGCGCCGCCCGAGATCATCGCGGCGCGGCGCGCGGCAAGGCCCTGCGCCTCGATCCAGGACAGGATCAGCGCGCGGGACGCGGCATCGAGCGTCGTCTTGGAATAATCGAACAGCATCCCGCCCGCGCGCACCGAGAAATTGGCGGCGCGGTCGGGGTCGGCGGCGAAAAGATCGGTAATGCGGCGGGCCTGTGCCGCCTCTGCCGCCGCCTTTATCCTCGTCCACATGGCGCGTCAGCCCTCCGGTGCCCAATGCACGGTCGCACCGTCGAGAAGGGCGGCCACCGGGGCCTCGATGGGCCGCAAATGGCGGGCGCGCTCCAGCGCGCGGCGCTTTTTCTCGCCGGTGATCGCGATATGGGTGTTGATCGCCCCCGCCAGCACCCGTGCCGAGAGGGTCACGCGCGGCTCGTCCTCTCCCGGCACGCGCACGGGGCAGAGCACGGGCGCGTCATCGGCGAGCGCCGCCTCAAGACCCTCGGCACCGGGGATGAGCGAGGCCGTGTGCATGTCTGCGCCCATGCCAAGCAGGCAGATGTCGATGGGCAGGGCGGGAATGATGTTGGCTTCAAGCTCGGCCAGCACCGTCTCGGGGGTATCGGAACGGGCATAAAGCGGCAGGTAGCGCGCCGCCGCCGCCCGCCCCACCAGAAGCCGGGCGCGAATGAGCCGCGTGTTGGAGCGGATATGCATCTCGGGGCGCCAGCGCTCGTCCGACAAGAGGATATCGACGCGCCCCCAATCCAGATCGGTATCGCAGATCGCATCGAATACCGGCCCCGGCGTGGTGCCGCCGGGCACCACGAAAAGCACGCGATCCTTGTGTGAAAGTGCGGTGCGCAATTCGCCCGCAAGCTGGTTGGCCAGACCGAGCGCCATCATCTCGTCATCGGCATAATCACACAGGATCATGGTTTGATCTCCCGCCAGCGCCGCCCGTCGCGGTGCATGAGCATCATGGCCTCTTCGGGGCCCGAAGAGCCGGTATCATAGGGCAGGGGCGGCTCTTGTTCCATCTGCCACGCGGCGATGATCGGATCGGTCCAGGCCCAGGCGGCCTCGACCTCGTCGCCGCGCATGAAGAGGGTCTGGTTGCCGCGGATCACATCCATGATGAGCCGCTCGTAGGCGTCGGGGAAATCGGCCTCTTCCGGCCCCAGCGCCTCGGCGAAGGTCATGTCGAGCGGCACGTCGATCAGGCGCATCCCCCCCGGCCCCGGCTCCTTTATGGTCACGCCAAGCTCGATCCCCTCGTTGGGTTGCAGCCGGATCGTGAGGATATTGCGGTGCCGCCCCGCCTCGGCCCCGAAGATCGAATGCGGCGCGTCCTTGAACACCACCGCGATCTCGGAGGTGCGCGCGCGCAGCCGCTTGCCGGTGCGCAGATAGAACGGCGTGCCCGCCCAGCGCCAGTTGGATATCTGCGCCTTGAGGGCGACGAAGCTTTCGGTCGTGCTGTCGTGCTGGCCCGCCTGGGTGCGGAAATCAGGCTGGGTGCCGTCGCCGCCATACTGGCCGCGCACCACATCCCCCCGCGCGACCGGGTCGAGTGCGCGGATCACCTTGAGTTTCTCGTCGCGGACCGGATCGGGGGCAAAGCGCGCCGGCGGCTCCATCGCGATGAGGCACAAAAGCTGCATCAGGTGGTTTTGCACCATGTCGCGCATCGCGCCGGCATGGTTGTAATACTCGGCCCGCCCGCCGATGCCGACGGTTTCGGCCACGGTGATCTGGATGTGATCGACATATTGGCTGTTCCACAGCGGCTCGAACAGGACATTGCCAAAGCGGATTGCCATCAGGTTCTGCACGGTTTCCTTGCCGAGGTAATGGTCGATCCGGTAGATCTGATGCTCGCAGAAATGCTGCGCGAGGGCGCGGTTGAGCGCGCGCGCACTGGCAAGATCGTGGCCAAAGGGTTTCTCCACCACGATGCGGGCCGCGTCATCGGCCATGCCATGCGCATGCAGGCGCTGGGCCAGATCGCCAAAGAGCGCCGGGGCAACGGAGAAGTAGAAGGCGCGGATGCGATCCTTGCGCATATGCCCGGCGAGCGTTGTCCAGCCCTCGTTGCCGCGCGCGTCGAGCGTGACATAGGACAGCATCGCAAGAAAGGCCGCGCGGGTGGGGCCATCGCCTGCACCGGTGGCGAATTCGTCCAGCGCCTCGGCTATGAGGTCACGCCATTCATCGGCACCCATCGCGGTGCGGGCGGCGCCGATGAGGCGGGTATCGGCACCGAACTGACCGGCGACAAAGCGGCGGTAGAGCGCGGGCAGGATCTTGCGCCGCGCCAGATCGCCCGTCGCGCCGAAAATGACCAGGTCGAACGGCTCGACCGGGATGACCCGAGACGCCATGCGCCGACTCCCCTTTTTGTTCGGTCGCGAGCGTAGCATGGTTATGCGTGGGCACAATGGTGCGCGGTGGCCTCGGCCGGAAACTGAATGCCGGGGCCGAAACCGATGGAGGGCCGGGGGCCGGGTCGCGCCCGCTCAGACCAGCCGCGAGGTCTCTATCGCCGCGCGCACGAAATCGGCAAAGAGCGGATGCGGCGCGAAGGGCTTGGATTTCAACTCGGGATGATATTGCACGCCGATGAACCACGGGTGATCGGACCATTCCACGATCTCGGGCAGGCGGCCATCGGGCGACATGCCCGAGAAGGTCAGACCGCAGGCCTCCAACTTTTCGCGATATTTGGTGTCCACCTCGTAGCGGTGGCGGTGGCGCTCATCAATCGCCATCGTGCCATAGATCCGCGCCACGCGGCTGCCCTCCTTGAGCACCGCGTCATAGGCCCCGAGCCGCATCGTGCCGCCCTTGTCGTCGCTCGGATTGCGCGTGACCTTCTCGTTGCCCTGCACCCATTCCTTGAGGTGATAGACCACCGGCTCGAATCGGCGCTGGCCTGCCTCATGGTCGAATTCCTCTGACCCCGCGTCCCTCAGGCCCGCGACGTTGCGCGCCGCCTCGATTACCGCCATCTGCATTCCCAGACATATCCCGAGATAGGGGATCTTGCGGGTGCGGGCGAATTCGGCGGCCTTGATCTTTCCCTCCGTGCCGCGCTCGCCAAAGCCGCCGGGCACGAGGATCGCGTGGAACCCTTCGAGATGCGGGGCCGGGTCTTCGCTCTCGAAAATCTCGGCATCGACCCATTCGACCGTGACGCGCACCCGGTTGGCCATGCCGCCATGGGTAAGCGCCTCGCGGATGGATTTATAGGCATCCTCAAGCTGCACATATTTGCCGACAATGGCGATTTTCACCTCGCCGTCGGTGTTCTGGATGCGGTCCACCACGTCCTGCCACACCGTCAGGTCGGGGCGCGGTGCGGGGCTGATCGCAAAGGCGTCGAGCACCGCCTGATCCAGCCCCTCGCGGTGATAGGCCAGCGGTGCCTCGTAGATCGACTTGAGATCATAGGCCGCGACGACATGCTCCTTGCGGACGTTGCAGAAAAGCGCGATCTTTTCGCGTTCCTTCTCCGGGATCGGGTGCTCGGACCGGCATACGAGGATATCGGGCGCAATCCCGATGCTCTGCAATTCCTTCACGCTGTGCTGCGTCGGCTTGGTTTTCAACTCGCCGCTCGCCGCGAGATAGGGCAGCAGCGTGAGATGCATGAAAAGGCACTGCCCGCGCGGGCGGTCATGGCTGAATTGCCGGATTGCCTCGAAAAACGGCAGCCCCTCGATATCGCCCACCGTGCCGCCGATCTCGCAGAGCATGAAATCCACCTCATCCTCGCCGATGGCGAGGAAGTCCTTGATTTCATTGGTGACGTGAGGGATCACCTGGATCGTCTTGCCAAGGTAGTCGCCGCGCCGCTCGCGCTCCAGCACGTTGGAATAGATCCGCCCCGAGGAGACGGAGTCACTCATCCGCGCGGGCACGCCGGTGAAACGCTCGTAATGGCCCAGATCAAGATCCGTCTCGGCCCCGTCATCGGTGACGAACACCTCGCCATGCTCGAACGGCGACATCGTGCCGGGATCGACGTTGAGGTAAGGATCGAGCTTGCGCAACCGCACCGAGAAGCCGCGCGCCTGCAAGAGCGCGCCCAAGGCCGCCGAGGCCAGCCCCTTGCCGAGCGAGGACACGACGCCGCCGGTAATGAAGATATAACGTGCCATGCGGCTGGCCCCCCGTGATGATGTTTTCGCTTGGTCAAAGCCCCGGATGGCCCTGAAAAGCCACCCGATCACGGGATTTAACCTATAAAGGATTCGGCGCGTCCGCGCAAGGTGGACGCTAGATCGTGTTGCGGATACGCGCGGCACCCGCAATTTTTAGTGGTCAGTCCGCCGTCGGCGTCAGCGGCGCATCGCTCGATGGCGGCGGCAGCAGGGTGTCGACATCGGGCAGGCCGGGTGCGGCCGGTTCTGCGGGCGCGGGCACCGGGCTATTGCCGAGCCGGTCGAGCACCGAGACGCCCGCCGATTTCTGCGCCGCCAGCACGGTGAGCGTGATCGACGTGGCGATGAAGGCCACCGCGAATATCCAGGTGAGCTTGCCCAGCGCCGTGGCCGCCGCGCGCCCCGTGACCGCGCCGCCGCCGCCCATGCCAAGGCCGCCGCCTTCGGACCGTTGCAAAAGCACCACGCCGATGAGCGCGAGCGCGAGCAGCAGGTGGATGGTGAGGACGACGTTTTCCATAGCGGGCAGGGCCTGTCTTTGCGCGTGTTGGCTGGTATCTATGCAATTCCGTAGAGGCCCGCAACCCGGCAATGTGGCCGTCGCGATGACAGGCCGCACGGGGGCGCGGGAAAACCGGCCTGTTGGCGGGGCTGCGCGCGCCAAATGCTCACGGCTCCCGCCCGGAACCATAAGAGCAGAAAAAAACGAACAAGTATTTGAAGCAAGATGAAGGGGTGGGGTCAGTCCTGCCCCTCATCGGGGTCGGGCTGGCCCACGCCGAGAAAGACGCGCCTGAGCGGCACGATCCAGACCACCCCAAGCACCACGAAGATGACGAGTTCCATCAACACCGGAAGCCCGTCCATGCGCGTGCGCAGCCAGTCGGCAAGGGTGACGGATGCCACGATCCACGCGGGCAGCGCGATCAGCAGCACCGCCAGCGACCAGCGTTTGCGCGCCTTGTAGCCCAGGGCCATATCGCTTTCCTCAATCGGCGAACGGGTCGGTCACGAGGATGGTATCCTCGCGCTCGGGTGAGGTGGACAGCAGCGCGACCGGGCAACCGATCAACTCTTCGACGCGGCGCACGTATTTGATGGCTTCGGCGGGCAGGTCGGCCCAGCTTCGCGCGCCCTCGGTCGATTGCGACCAGCCCGGCATATCCTCATAGACGGGGGTGCAGCGGGCCTGTTCCTCGGCGGCGGCGGGCAGGTAATCGAGCAGCTTTCCGTCAAGCGCGTAGCCGGTGCAGATGCGCAGCGTCTCGAACCCGTCGAGCACGTCAAGCTTGGTGAGCGCGATACCGTTCACGCCCGAGGTGGCGCAGGTCTGGCGCACGAGGCAGGCATCGAACCAGCCGCAGCGCCGCTTGCGCCCCGTGACGGTGCCGAATTCATGGCCGCGCGTCCCAAGGCGCTCGCCGTCTTCGTCGTGCAACTCGGTCGGGAAGGGGCCTTCGCCGACGCGGGTGGTATAGGCCTTGACGATGCCCAGCACATAGTTGATCGCGCCGGGGCCAAGGCCCACGCCGGTGGCGGCCTGTCCTGCGATCACGTTCGACGAGGTCACAAACGGATAGGTGCCAAAATCAATATCCAGAAGCGCGCCCTGTGCGCCCTCGAAGAGGATGCGTTTGCCCGCGCGCCGCGCGTCGAGCAGCACCTTCCAGACCGGTCCGGCATAGGGCAGGATCTGCGGCGCGATCTCTTGCAGCTGCGCGATCAGCGCGTCGCGATCCACCGGCGCAATGCCAAGGCCGCGGCGCAGCGGGTCGTGATGCTGAAGCGCGCGGTCTACCCGCGCGATGAGCGTGGCCTCATCGGCCAGATCGGCGACGCGCACCGCGCGGCGGCCCACCTTGTCCTCATAGGCCGGACCGATGCCGCGCCCGGTGGTGCCGATCTTGGTGCCCTTGCTCGCCGCCTCTTCGCGGGCGCGGTCAAGCTCGCCGTGGATGGGCAGGATCAACGGCGTGTTCTCGGCGATCATGAGCGTGTCGGGGGTGATGGTCACGCCCTTCTCGCGGATGGCCTCGATCTCGCGCACCAGATGCCACGGGTCGAGCACGACGCCATTGCCGATGACCGAGAGCTTGCCGCCGCGCACCACGCCCGAGGGCAGCGCGTTGAGCTTGTAGACCTTGCCGTCGATCACGAGAGTATGGCCCGCATTATGCCCGCCCTGAAAGCGCGCGATCACGTCGGCGCGCTCGCTCAGCCAATCGACGAGCTTGCCCTTTCCCTCATCGCCCCATTGGGCCCCCACGACGACGACATTGGCCATGATCTTCCTCTCGGCAAACTGGAGTGCGCGCGCCGGTATAGCGGGGGGAGGCGCGGGGGGAAACCGGAATTTCGCCGCTGCCCACCACCGGACAGGTGCGCCGGGTGAGACATCCGGCGGGGCAGGCGGATAGCTGCGCTAGCTGTCGGCCTGTCCCCCGGCGTCCTTGCCGGCCTCTTTCTCGGCCTTGAAGCGGCGCAGACGGTCCATCAGCACCGCGCGCGCCTTGATATTGGCGCGGCGCACGCGCAGCGCGGTCAGAAACGCCTCTTCGGCGGTCTGCGACGAGGCCCCGAGCACCTTGGTGATCTCGGCGATGATATCCTCGTCGCCGGTGGCCTCGATCGCCTTGATGACATCGCGGGCCAGGTCATCGGCAAGATCCTCGGTCACGCCCATGATATGGCCCTAGCGGGTGGTCTCGGTGAGGCGGCGCTTGACGTAGGATGTGACGCGGTCGATCATCGTATCCATATGCGGCTCGCGAAAGAAATGGTCGGCCCCCTCGATCTCTTCGTGGGTGATGGTGATGCCCTGCTGTTCCTTGAGCTTGGCCACCAGCATGTCGGTATCGGCGGGCGGGGCGACGCGGTCGGCGCTGCCGTTGATGACAAGGCCCGAGGCCGGGCAGGGCGCGAGGAAGGAGAAATCATACATGTTGGCCGGGGGCGCGACCGAGACGAAGCCGGTGATCTCGGGGCGGCGCATCAGAAGCTGCATCCCGATCCACGCGCCGAAGGAGAACCCCGCCACCCAGCAATGCTTGGAATTGGCATTCATGGATTGCAGGTAGTCGAGCGCCGAGGCGGCATCCGACAACTCGCCCACGCCCTGATCGTATTCGCCCTGGCTGCGCCCGACACCGCGGAAATTGAAGCGCAGCACGGTAAAGCCCATGTTGTAAAAGGCATAATGGAGGTTATACACCACCTTGTTGTTCATCGTGCCGCCGAATTGCGGGTGCGGATGCAGGACGATGGCAATCGGCGCGTCGCGGTCGCGCTGCGGGTGATAGCGGCCTTCAAGACGGCCCTCGGGGCCGGTAAAGATTACCTCGGGCATTTATGCTCTCTTCATGTCCCCGTCCTGCACGGGCGAATTTCTTGACGGCACCGGCACCGCGCACTAGGCAAGCAGGATCACCGGCACCGAGCGGGCTGGGGGACGAAATAAGCCCTGCGGCCGCCAACGTCAATCTGTGTCGGTCCGTATCGCGAGGGGAGGGGCCATGAAACTCAGCACCAAGGGGCGCTACGCGATGGTTGCGCTTGTCGATATCGCGCTTCAGCCTGCGGGCGGGGTGGTGACGCTGGGCGAGATTTCGCGGCGGCAGGATGTGTCGCTGCCCTATCTGGAACAGTTGTTCGTCAAGCTGCGGCGCGCCGGTCTGGTAGAGTCGCTGCGCGGGCCGGGCGGCGGCTACCGGCTGGCGCGGCCCGCCTCGGATATCCGGGTGGCCGAGGTGCTGGCGGCGGTGGACGAGACGGTGGACGCGCTGCACAAGGGCGCGGGGGCCTCGGGGGGCGCGAGCGGGAGCCGCGCGCAATCGCTGTCGAACCGGCTCTGGGAGGGGTTGAGCGCGCATGTCTATGTGTTCCTGCACCAGGCGCGGCTGAGCGACGTGGCAGGCAACGCGCTTGCGCCCTGCCCGGCGGTGCCGCATCTCTTTTCGGTGGTGGACGACGACTAGCCGGGGGCGGAAGTGGTGGGCGCGCGCGGCTTTGCACATTGCCGCGACCGTCCTCTCAAGACCACTTCACGGTGTCTGCATCCTGGCCCGCGCGCGGCGTGCGGTGGGTGTTGACCTCGGGCGTGGCCCCCAATGCGCCGGCCAGCGACCTGAACCGCTCTTGCGCTACCTCGCCGAAGAGCGGGGCCGCCTCGGCGGCAAGGTTGAGCGCCAGCACCTTGCGCCGGGGGAACCAGCGCAGATAGGCCACCTCCTGATCGGCGGTCAGCCACAGCATCGCCGCCAGCCGCAGCGCGCGCCCGAGGATCTCGGCCTCGATGCGGTCGCGCTCGGATATCAGCGCCTCGAGCGTCTCGAACCGTGTGCCCTCGCGCTTGTTGGAATAGCGGTGCAGCAGCGCCAGCCCGAGAAACACCCGTTCGGAATGCTTGAGCCCGCCAAGATTGGCGCGGGTGGCGTTGTCAAAGCAATCCTCGGCGCGGTAATCGGGATGCGCGCGCCAACTCACGTCATGCAGCAGACAGGCGGCCTTGACCAGGCGAAGCCGCTCGGGGCGGACGGATTTGTAAAGCGGCGCGATAAAGCGGTAGATGATGCGCCCGAAACCGGGCAGGCGCGCGTCCTTGGCCTCGGCAAAGCGGCACGCCTCGATCAGCGGATCGCGGATGCGCAGCGCCTCGGGCATCTGCTCGTAGAGCAGGCCCTCGCGGATGCCATAGCTTGAGATCGCGATATCGTGGGGGTGAAAGAGCCGCACCACCTCGCGCAGCACCTCGGCGGCGTAAGGCACCAGCGCCACGCGCGCCGAGGACACGCCCGATTGCGCGCGCAGGGCGTCGGCGTCATGCTTGGCGATATGCTTGATCGTGGCGCGCAGGTCGGCGGCGCTCATGCGGTATTCGTGCAGCACATGCAGCGGATAGCCGCGCCGGGCCATGTCGATCCGGGCGATGGCGCGCCACGACCCGCCCACGAGAAACAGCCGGTTCTTCTGCTCTCCAAGGCTGTCGCGAAGCTGCTCGACCGTCTCGCGGATCACCGCGCGGCGCGCCTTCTTGCCGCCCTTGAGGTCGCGCAGCTTGAGCGGGCCGAGCGTGGAGCTGACACAGCGCCCGACGCGCCCGCCGTTGATCTCGGCCAGTTCCATCGACGAGCCGCCCATGTCGCAGACAAGGCCATATGCCCCCGGCCAGCCCAGGAGCACGCCTTGCGCCGAGAGCCGCGCCTCCTCGGTGCCGTCGATGACGTAGAGCCGGATGCCGGTCTCGCGCAGCACCTCGGCCACGAAATCGGGGCCGTCGGCGGCCTCGCGCACCGCCGCCGTGGCCACCGCATTGAGCGGGCCGGTGCCCAGCCCCACGGCGACATGCGCGAACCGCCGCAGCGCATCGAGCGCGCGGCGGCGCCCCTCGGGGTTGAGGCGCCCGGTCTCGGCCATGCCGACCCCCAGCCCGCACATCACCTTTTCGTTGAAGAAATAGGCCGGGCTGCGCGCCGCGCCGTCGAACACCACGAGCCGCACCGAGTTGGAGCCGACATCCACCACCCCCACGCGGCTCAGCGCGCGCGCCTCGGGGCTGTCAAAGACAGGACGCCCGAACGGGCCGTCGCGATGCGGTTCTGGATCGTTCACGCCGTCCATCATCTGCCTTGCCGGTCGAACGCCTGTCTATGCGCGTGGGGCGCGCGGGTCAATCATCGGTATGGGTGAGGGTGGGCACGTCCGACGCCCCCGCCGAGCCGCGCCCCGACAGAGACGGGTTTTCCATGAAGAAACGGTGACAGTTGAAGGCAAACTGCCCCTCGGGCACGGGGTGGCGGGTAAAGCTGCCATCGGGGGCCATCACCCATGTCTGCGCCACGTCGGCCATGTTGGCGGCCATGATCTGGCTCACGATCTGTGCCTTGACGGTGGGGTTGGTGGTCTCGACCAGCGTTTCCACCCGGCGGTTGAGATTGCGGCCCATCCAGTCGGCCGAGGAGATGAATACCCGCGCCCTTTTCGACGGCAGCCCCGCGCCATTGCCGAAACAGACAATGCGCGAATGTTCCAGAAACCGCCCGATGATGGATTTCACCCGGATATTCGACGAAAGCCCCCTGATGCCGGGGCGCAGCCCGCAGATACCGCGCACCACGAGGTCGATCCTTACCCCCGCCTCGGAGGCGGCATAAAGCGCGTCGATCACATCCGGCTCGATCAGCGAATTCATCTTGGCCCAGATCGCGGCGGGCTTGCCCGCGCGGGCGTGCTCGGCCTCGCGGGCGATCAGTTCGAGCAGGCGGGGTTTCAGCGATTTGGGCGAGATCGAAAGGTTTTCCAGCCCCTCCGGCTCGGCATAGCCCGAGAGATAGTTGAACACCTTGGTGGCGTCGCGGCCAAGGGCGGGATCGCAGGTGAAAAAGCTCAGATCGGTATAGATGCGCGCGGTGATCGGGTGATAGTTGCCGGTGCCGTAATGGGTATAGGTCACCAGCCGGTCGCCCTCGCGGCGCACCACGGTGGAAATCTTGGCATGGGTCTTGAGGTCGATAAAGCCGTAGACCACATGCGCGCCCGCCCGTTCCAGTCGCCGCGATTGCCGGATATTGGCGGCCTCGTCGAAGCGCGCCTTCAACTCCACCAGCGCGGTGACGGATTTGCCGTCCTCGGCGGCCTCGCACAGCGCCTCGACGATGGGCGAGTTGCGCGAGGTGCGGTAAAGCGTCTGCTTGATTGCCAGCACATTCGGATCGCGCGCCGCCTGTTGCAGGAACCGCACCACCATGTCGAAGGTCTCATACGGGTGGTGCAGCAGCATGTCCTTTTGCCGGATCGCGGCGAACATGTCGCCGTCGTGATCCTGCACCCGCTCGGGCACGCGCGGCGTGAAGGGCGGCCACAAGAGATCGGGGCGCGCGTCGAGCACAAGTTCCTTGAGATCGGCCAGCCCGATCATCCCCTCGACCTCGACCACCTCGTCGGGGGTGACGTGCAATTCGCGCATGATGACGCCGCGCAGCGCCGCGGGCGCATCGGCGGTGATCTTCATGCGCACCACCTCGCCGCGGCGGCGGCGTTTCAGCGCCACCTCGAATTCGCGCACCAGATCCTCGGCCTCTTCCTCGACCTCCAGATCGCTGTCGCGCAGCACCCGGAAGGCGCAATGCCCCTTGTAGCGATAGCCGGGAAACAGGCTGTCGAGATGCAACAGCAGCAATTCCTCGAGCGGAAGCGCGCGATGCGCGCCCTCGGGGGCGGGCAGGCTCACGAAACGGTCGATCTGCTGCGGGATCGGCAGCAGCGCCTCAAGCGGGCGGCGGTCGGCTTTGCGCTCGAGTTGCAGGGCCAGCACGAAGCCGAGATTGGGGATGAAGGGAAAGGGATGCGCCGGGTCGATGGCCAGCGGCGACAGCACCGGAAAGACGTTGTGCAAGAACAGATCGGCCAGATAGGCGCGGTCGGCCTCGTCGAGCGCGTCATGCGCAAGGATGGTGATGCGCGCGGCCTCCATCTCGGCGCGCAGCGCCTGAAACGTCGCTTGCTGCGCCTCGAGCAGCTTGCGCGCGTTCTCGTTGATGAGCACAAGCTGTTCGGCGGGGCTGAGGCCATCGGCGGCGGGCGTTGTGTTGCCCGCCTTGGCCAACTCGCGCAGGCCCGCCACGCGCACGTTGTAGAATTCATCAAGATTGGTGGCCGAGATCGACAGGAAGCGCAGCCGCTCCAAGAGCGGCACGCGGAGGTTCTGCGCCTCTTCCAGCACCCGCCAGTTGAAGCCGAGCCAGCTCAGCTCGCGGTTGAAGAACCGCCCCGGCCCGGTGATGTCGAGATCGGGCAGATCGACGGGGGCGGGGGCGCTGTGCTTGAGGAAATCTGCCTGTGTCATGGCGGCCTTATGTCGGCGGAATGTAACGGACGGGTGACGAATAGTCGCGTCAGGGCGCGCGATTGTCCAGCACCTCGGCGGCCAGCGCGCGGGTGATCGCGCGCCCCTCGGCCAGAGCGCGGGCGTCAAGCGTGGCCACGATGTCGCGGGCGGCGTCGAACGTGCGCTCGATGCGGCGCGCGAGATAGGGCACGCAATCGGGCGCGGGGGCAAGCTGGCGGTCGGCAAAGAGCTTGCCCAGCACCGCCGCCAGCAGCGCGTCATCGGGGGGCGCAAGCCGCACCAGAAGCGCCGCCTCCATCCGGCTGGCGAGATCGGGCAGCGACAGATCCCAGCGCCGCGGCGGGGCCGCCGCCGTCACCAGCAGCGCGTGGCCCTCGGCCAGCACGAGGTTGTGCAGGTGGAAAAGCGCGGCCTCGGCAGCGCGGTCGCGGGCGATGGTGTGGGCATCCTCGACTGCCACCGGCCCAGCGGCCAGCGCCGCGATATCGGCCCCGTCAAGCGCCCCCGCCGCCACGATTCGCGCCTCCGAGAGCGCGGCCCAGACATGGGCGAGATGGGTCTTGCCCGCGCCGCGCGGCCCCGCCAGCACCAGTTTGCGCGCGGGCCAGTCGCGCCAGCCCTCGATCAGCGCCACCGCCTGCGCATTGGCAGGCGAGACAAAGAAATCCTCGCGTGCCCGCGCCGTGCGCACCGGCAGATCAAAGCTCAACTGCCGCGCGGTCATGGCCCCTCTTGCCCGTCCAGCCCGCGATAGAGGCGGCCCTTCTGGTATTCGGCGATGGCAAAGCGCGCGATCACGCCAAGCGCCGCAGCCACCGGCACCGCCACCAGCATCCCCACAAAGCCGAACAGCGTGCCAAAGGCCGACAGCGCGAAGATGAGCCAGACCGGGTGCAGCCCAACCGAGGAGCCAACCAGCCTGGGCGTGAGGAAATTGCCCTCTACCATCTGCCCCGAGACGAAAATCGCGGCCACCAGCGCGATGCTGAGCCAGTCGCCCCAGAACTGAAACAGCGCCAGCCCCAGCGCCAGCGCGCCGCCCATAAGCGCGCCGACATAGGGGATGAAGGTGACCAGCCCCGCAAGCGCCCCCACAACAAGGCCGAATTGCAACCCCACCAGCATCAGCGCCACCGCGTACCAGGTGCCGAGGATCAGCGACACCGTGCCCATGCCACGCACGAAGCTTGCCAGCGTCGTGTCGATCTCGCGCGCCAGCCGCCGGACGGTTGGCGCATGATCGCGCGGCAGCAGGTGGTCGATTTTCGCGATCATGTGATCCCAGTCGTAAAGCAGGTAGACCGCCACCACCGGGGCCACCACCAGCAGCACCACGATATTGACCAGCGAGGCGGCAGAGCTGAGCGCCGTCTGCAACACCTGCCCGCCGCGCTCGCGGATCGTGTCGCCCAGCGATTGCAGCGTCTGATGCAGCGCCGATCCTGGCTCGTAGAGCGAGGGCAGATGCTGCCCGAGAAAGCCCTGCAAATCTCGCGCAAGCTGTGGCGCGATGTCGAAAAGCGCCACCGCCTGCGTGACGATGCTGGGGAGGATCATGAGCACCGCCACCACCAAGCCGATCACCGCCAGCGCCGCGATCACCGCCACCGCCGCCGCGCGCCCCAGCCCCATCCGCTCCAGCCGGTCGGCGACCGGGTCGAGGAAATAGGCCACCGCCGCGCCCAGCACGAAAGGCAGGATCACATCGCCGAGAAACCACAGCACGGCAAAGACCGCCGCCGCGGCGATACCCCAATAGGTGACCTGTTCCCTGACCGGCAATGCCATCCGCCCCCCTTGCGTGTTCACCGCCTACATCGCCGTTCTACGCAGGGGTTTCAAGAGTGCCAGAGGCCCGCCCGCGCGCGCCTGTCACCCCATCCCCCCCTCATCTCCGGGCAGGCCGTCGAGGCCGGTGAACCATGCGCCCTCGGGGGCAAGCGCCGTGTTGCGGCAGGCGGGATCCGCCAGCGCCGCTACCATCCCAGCGATTTGCGCAGCATGTTGAGCGCGACCACCGTCAGGAACACCGCAAAGACGCGCTTGAGCGGCTTCGGGTCCATCGCGTGGGCGAGCCGCACACCCCAGGGCGCGGTGACCAGCGTCATTGCGATGACCACCGCAAAGGCCACAAGGTTGACCGCGCCAAAGGTGAGCGGCGGGCGATGCGCCGGGTCGATGGTGAGAAACAGGAACCCAGCCACCGAGGGCAGCGCGATGGTCACGCCAAAGCCCGCCGCCGTCGCCACCGCGCGGTGGATCGGCACGCCGTAAAGGCTCATCAGCGGCACGCCGAAACTGCCGCCGCCGATGCCCATGAGCACCGACAGAAAGCCCACGATCGGCGACAGCACCGCCCGGCGCAACCCGCCGGGCATGACCGGGCCCAGCCGCCAATGCGCGCGCCCAAGGCCCAGATAGAGGCCGATGACGATGCCCACCCCCCCGAAGATCCCCTGAAGCGTGGTGGAGCGCAACGAGGCCGCGACCAGCACGCCCAGCAAAGCGCCAACCGCAATCCCCGGCGCCCAGCCGCGCAGGATCGCCCAGTCTACCGCGCCTTTGGCATGGTGGCTCAGCACCGAGCGCAGCGAGGTGACGATGATCGTGGCGAGCGACGTGGCGAGGCAGATCTGCATGAGCTGCGGCCCGTCATACCCCAGCGTCTTGAAGGCGTAAAAGAACGACGGCACCAGCACGATGCCGCCGCCCACCCCCAAAAGCCCCGCCAGAACCCCGGCAAAGGCACCGATCACCGCCAGGAGGCCCAGCATCTGCAACAAAAGGGCGGTTTCGGGCAGGGGCATGGGCATGGGCGCACTCCGTCAGCTTGTGGGCCTGCCATACACCCGGCGCGCGGCCGGGGAAAGATGCAGAAACGGCTTGCCCAAGGGGGAGTGTGTCAGGATGCTGTCGGGTTTTGTGTGACAGATTGAGGTACCTGTGACCAGCCCGATTGCCGCGCCTCTGTCCGCATGATGGACGCGTTGGGATACCGCAATCAGCATCACGCGGTGGCCTGTGGTCGTGCCGTGGGGCTGTTTGACGAGGGGGGTGCCGAGAATCCGGAAGCCGACGCGCCGTCGCCGCTGCCGTGATGTGGCACGGCGTTGCAGGTGGCGGCAGGGCTGGGATATAGAGCGGGCAGAACAGCGCAAGGCAGCACGAGATGACGGATAACCACGACATTCCCGCCCTCATGGCACAGATCGGCGCGCGGGCTCGCGCGGCGGCGTCAGAGCTTGCCACCGCCGCGCCCGAGGCGAAGCGCGCCGCGCTCGAGGCGGCGGCGGAGGCCGTGGCGCGCGCCCGCGACACGATTCTTGCCGCCAATGCCAGGGATATTGCGGCGGCGCGCGACAAGGGGCTGACGCCTGCCATGCTGGACCGGCTCGCGCTCGATGCGGGGCGGATCGACGGTATCATCGCGGGGCTGCGCGCCGTGGCCGCGCAGGATGATCCGGTGGGCCAGGTCATCGCCGAATGGGACCGGCCCTCGGGCCTGCATATCCGCCGCGTGCGCACGCCGCTGGGCGTCATCGGCGTGATCTATGAAAGCCGCCCCAACGTGACCGCCGACGCGGGGGCGTTGTGCCTGAAATCGGGCAACGCGGTGATCCTGCGCGGCGGATCGGAGAGCTTTCACTCGTCGCGCGCGATCCATGCCTGCCTTGTCGAAGGCTTGCGCGCCGCCGGTCTGCCCGAGGATGCGATCCAGCTTGTGCCGGTCACAGACCGTGCGGCGGTGCAGGTCATGCTGGGTATGAGAGAATATATCGACGTGATCGTGCCGCGCGGCGGCAAGGGGCTTGTGGGCCTTGTGCAGGCCGAGGCGCGGGTGCCGGTCTTTGCACATCTCGAAGGGATCGTGCATATCTATCTCGACAAGGCGGCCGACCCGGAAAAGGCGCTCAAGGTGGTGCTCAATGCCAAGACCCGGCGCACGGGGATTTGCGGCGCCGCCGAATGCCTTCTCATCCACCGCGAGATCGCCGACACCATCGGGCAGGGTGTCATCCGCGCGCTGATCGACGCGGGCGTGGAGGTGCGCGGCGATGCGATGCTGCAATCCATCCCCGGCGTGACGCCCGCCAGCGAAGAGGATTGGGGGCGCGAATATCTCGACAGCATCATCGCGGCAAAGGTGGTCGACGACCTTGACGCCGCCATCGCCCATATCCGGCGCTATGGCTCGAACCACACCGATTGCATCGTGACCGAGGACGGCGCGGCGGTGGCGGGGTTCTTTGCCCGGCTCGACAGCGCGATCCTGATGCACAACGCCTCGACGCAATTCGCCGACGGGGGCGAGTTCGGGATGGGCGCGGAAATCGGCATTGCCACCGGCAAGATGCACGCGCGCGGGCCCGTGGGGGCAGAGCAACTGACCAGCTTCAAATATCTGGTAACGGGCGATGGCGCGGTGCGAGGGTAGGCCTCGGGGGCCGAGGTTGAGAGAACCGCGCATCGACGGGCCGCGGTGCGGCGATCCAACATCAGTTTCGTAGCACTTTATCGCGCCAAATCTGAAAAACCTCAGAGTATCGCGCAAGCGGCAGCCTAATCGCCGTGCCGGGGGCAACTGTG
>DISF01000094.1 GCA_002421985.1 Roseovarius sp. UBA6217
CGACAAAGCAACGCCCAGCATAGCGAATTCGTCACTTGCCGGGCAGTCCCACTGGGCGATTTCCGCCGGCTTGCCGGGCGCGAAAGCTTCGCCTATAAGGGGGTGGCCATCCGCGGGTGTAGCTCAATGGTAGAGCAGCAGCTTCCCAAGCTGACGACGAGGGTTCGATTCCCTTCACCCGCTCCAAGGTTTTCCTAGGTAACCGATCCCTGAACAGGCTGACGCCGCCCGATCTCCCGGGCGGCGTCGCTTGTTTCGGCGAAGATGTGCCCGGGTTTTACTGAATTACCCGGACCTTCGCTTCCAGCGCTTGCTTGAACTGCGCCTCGGTCATCGCCAGGACGACGGCCTCCTGGCCCTCGTTCACGCGCAGCTGCATCGGCTTCACGGCGATCTCCTTTTCGCCCAGGCCCAGCACGCCGCCCGAGCCGATCACGATCTGGTCGATCTGCTTGCCGTCCTGGCCCAGCACGACGTCCTTCACCTCGCCAATCTCCTTGCCGTCCTGCGAATGGACCGGCTTGCCGACGATGGCGGCCATGTCGCCCGAGAAGCCGGCCTCGCCGCGCGCCGTGCCGCTGGCCTCGCCACGGCCGGAGGAAGCATTGGCCAGAGTCTCGAACTCTTCCTCGGTCATCGACACGACGACACTCTTCTCCGTGGCGTCATAGCGGATCTGGTCAGCCGGGACGGCGATTTCCTTCTCGCCCATGCCCAGCACGCCACCGGTACCGATCACGACATCCTGAATCCGGGTCGCGCCGGCGGCGGTAATCACATCCTCGACCTCGCCGACCGAGGTGCCATCGGTGGTCCGCACCGTCTTGCCGACGAGCTTGTTGCTGAGTTCCGGCTTGTTGGTGACCAGATTCTTGCCGGCCTCGACCGTGCTCTCATAGGCGTCGCTGACTTCCTTGCCGGCCTTGTCCATGGCCCGGTCCAGATCCTGGCCGGTGGTGGTCTCGGTGTCGGTCTTGCCGGCGTCGGCTGCCAGAACAGGCGTGGCCATGATCGGCGCGGCAAGAGCGATGGCGGAAACGGTGGCAATCAGATGCTTGCGCATGACTGTCTCCTCTGTGTTGTATCGGACCTCGTTCATACGAGGGCTGCCGACGGATTGCCCGGCGGCGGAATGTGATTTCCGCTTGCCGGACACTTGTGAGGAGAACGCCAGCGCCGCCAGACCGGTTCCGGTCGTCGTCAGAATGCCTAATTGGGCGGAAAGCGGATAAAATGAGGCAATACCCCTTAATTCATAGGGATTTGTGCCGTGCCTCGGTGAGGATGCCGTTGAAGGCGCGCAGGCGCGTCTCGACCCGCCCCCGGATCTCGTCCCAGCCTGTGTCGAGGAACAGCTGTGCGGCTTCCTCGATGCTGTCCACGCTCCAGAGATGGAAACGGCCCTCTTCGACGGCGGCCGTCACGGCGGGGTCGAGCACCAGGTGCGATTCGTTGCTGCGTGGCAGGACGACACCCTGTTCGCCGGTCAGCCCGCCATTTTCCAGACAGGTGCGGAAGAAGCCCTCGACCTTGTAGCGCGCGCCGCCGATGGCCTGCGTCTTGCCGTGCTGGTTGACGGAGCCGGTGATGGCGAGATCCTGGCGCACCGGGATATCCGCGAGGTCGGACAGGATGGCGATCAGTTCGGCCATCGACGCGCTGTCGCCCTCCACCCCGCCATAGCTTTGCTCGAAGGTGATGGAGCAGGTGAAGGACAGCGGGATGTCGCGCGCGAAGGTGCCGGTGAGGAAACCCTGCAGCACCATGACGCCCTTCTGCTGGATCGGCCCGCCGAGATCGACGTCGCGTTCGATGTTCGTCACGCCCTCGCGGCCGGCCGAGGCGCGGGCGGAAACGCGGGCCGGCATGCCGAAGACATGGTCGCCAAGATCGCGCACCACCAGCGCGTTGATCTGGCCGATAACCCGGCCGCGCACATCGATCATCACGGTGCCGTCGGTCACGGCTTCCTGTAGCCTGTCCTCGACCCTGGCGTTGCGGCGCTGGCGCGCGGCGATGGCGGCAGCCACCGCCTCCTTGCCCAGCGTGCCGTCTTTGCGCCGGTCGGCGGGAAGCTGCCGGACCGCCTCGATCAGGATGTCGTCGATCAGTTCGAACCGGGCGGTCAGCTTGCTGCGGTGGCCGGCCTCGCGGGCGGCCTCGCCCAGCAGTCGCGCTATCGCGTCGGGGGCCAGCGTCACGCCGTCGAACTGCCGCATCATGTCACGCAACAGGCCAGTGTAGCAGGCAATATTCTGCGCCGTTGCTTCCATGTCCGGGTCAATGTCCGCCTTTACCTTCACATGGGCGCGGAATTCCGGATCGCCCGAGAACACGGAGTAGTACCAGAAGGGCGACCCGACGATGACCAGCTTCAGGTCCAGCGGGATCGGTTCCGGCCGTGGCGCGCCGGCGATCGGCACACCGCCGGCGCGATAGCGTTCCTCGATCTGGATCGAGCGGTCGCGCAAGGCACCTTTCAGGAAGGTCCAGGCCGGACCGTGCCGGGCCAGCGCCTCGGCGCGCAGCACCAGCACGCCGCCATCATTGGCCTGATGCAGGGCGCCTGGCCGGATCAGGGTGAAATCGGTCTCCAGACTGCCGGCGGCCTGACGGTATTCGATCCGGCCGAACAGATTTTCATAGGTCGGGTTGGATTCCAGCACGACCTTCGGATGGGTCTCGCTGCCGTGATCGACGAACAGATTGACCGCATAGCGCTGTGCCGGCGGCATGATGCCGGGCCGGCTTTCCCCCTCCAGCGCCATCCGGAAGGCATCGAGCTGATCCATCATGTCGGCGCGCATCTCGGTCAGCCAGCGTCCGAGCTGGGGGATATGGCCGAATTCGGCGATCACGGAATCGACCGGACCGGCGATGGCATGGTCGGCGATACGCTGGTTCAGTTCCTTGATCCAGGCGATCAACTCCATCTGCCGCTGGCCGGCCCAGCGGTTGATCTCCGCCAGCTCTTCCAGGAGGCGCTTCGCGGCCGCTTCAGTCTCCGGCGAGGGTGGCTGCGGGTCGGTGTCGGGCTTGCCATCGCCATCCTTGTCTTCGGGCGGCGGCACCATGACGGTGAGGCCGGTCTCGGTGCGCACGATCGCCAGCCCGGCCGCGCGGGCACGCTTGTCCACCTCCTCCAGCCGGCCGTTGATCTCTTCCTGCAGCCGTTCCTGGTTGGTATGTACCTGTTTTTGATAGTCCTCGCCGCTGAAGGCGCGCTTCAGCGCCTCCGCGACCTCATCGACCAGCGCCGTCATGCGGCTGCGAAACCGGCGGCCTGTGCCGATCGGCAGGCGGAAAGGCTGCGGCTGATGCGGGTGGCGGAAATTGTTGAGGATGATCCAGTCGCTGGGGGCTGGCCGGGCCTGCATTGCCTGCTCGAGATAGTGCAGCGTGGCGGTCATCCGGCCGCTGCGCTCCTCGCCGAGCACGAAGACATTGTAGCCGAGATCCTCGATGCCGAGCGCGAATTCCAGCGCCTCGCGGGCCCGCCGATGGCTGGTGAAATCGAACACGGTGCCGTCGGTATCCGCTGCCGGCGCGAAGATGGGAAGCGCGACCTCCGCAGCGGTCAGTTTTTTGGCGGCGTTAGCTTTGTGAGTCGGGATAGGCACGGTGCGCGGACCTCTTTTTGCGGATGCCGGCGTCGATCTTGACGGTTCACGAGCCGCTTGTCAGCCTGTGGGCGGCGCGCACCAGATCCGCGATGTCGAGCAGCCGGGCAACATAAAGATCGCGGATTTCATAGGCCTTGTCAGAGTCGCCGCGCAGCGTGACCTCCAGGTGATCGACCAGCCGCACCAGCCGGCGCTGATGCAGGCCAAGCCGGCGCTGCACCGGATCGGTCACCAGGCCGGCGAAGGCGGCCATGATGGCACCGGCGCCCAGCAACCCGCCCGTTACGCCTGCTACCAGCAGCGGCGAGGCGGTGGCCGAGCCGTACCACAGGCTGCCCAGCAATCCGCCCAGCGGGGCGCTTGAGAGGGCCGCCTTCTGCGCCATCAGATTGGCGACGGCGGGACCGAGCGACAGCATGCCTGGCGTGAACCCCTTCACGCCGACCGCGCCGGCGCCGACCGCGAACAGCGACGTCGTGATGTCGGCGGCGGCCGTCCGGCTGCCCATATAGGTAACCAGCGCCTGCTCCAGCCGCTGCCGGAAGGCAGGGTCGTCGGCATGGCGCGTCAGCTCCAGGAGGGGTAGGCGGAAGGCGGCGATCACGCGCGGATCGCTCATCAGCGTCTCGCCCAGCGCATCGCGGGCATTTTCCCGCCCCAGCTGGTGATAGGGCAGTTGCAGGAGATCGGTATAGAGCAGCCAGGACAGTTCCCGGCCGACGTCGGTTTCCAGAAACATCCTGCGCCGGTTCAGCCAGTCCGCCGTCTGCCGCGCACCGAAGCGCTGCGCAGTGGCGGCGACGGCCTTCACGCCCACCGCCGGCAGGCCCATCGCCAGATTGGCCGGCGCGCGCAGCATGTCCCAGCCGAGCGCGCGGCGATGCAGGCGCCAGGCACCGGCGAAGCCGAAATGCCGGTCCACGAATTCCGGCACAGCCGTGCGCCGCGCATCGCAGTACCGGGCGATGGCGGCATCCACCAGCCGATGGGCGCCCTCCCGGTCGAAGGCAAGCGGCGGCCCGGCCTGTGACGCGGGCGGCGGCGGGGCGAGATGTTCGAGACTGTCGGTCATGCTGCCTGATAGATGGGGCAGCGGACCGGTTTCCGCCAGAGTGACCATTGGCAGAGCAGGCAGTCATGCGCCTTGTGGGCTTGTGCGGTATGTCGCCTCACCGCTTAATATCCCGGCAACGACGGGGGAGGGGAAATCATGAGCTTGTATGCGCCGCCGCAGGATATGCAGACCGAGGTGTTGTTCCGCCTGCCCGACGAATTCCGCGACAATCGCCGCACCGACTGGTCGATCTTCAACAAGGGCGGCGAGGCGGCGGACTGCTTCCTGGAAGGCCCGTCCTTCGACCGCGCCGGCAATCTCTATCTGGTGGACATCCCCTTCGGGCGCATCTTCCGCGTCTCGCCCGCTGGCGAGTGGACGCTGGTGACGCAGTATGATGGCTGGCCGAACGGGCTGAAGATCCACAAGGACGGGAGTCTGTGGATCGCCGACTACCGGCACGGCATCCTGAAGCTGGACCCGGAGAGCGGGGCGATGGAGACCATCGTCGGCCATGTCCATTCCGAGGGGCTGAAGGGCTGCAACGACCTCGTCTTCGCGTCGAATGGCGACCTCTATTTCACCGACCAGGGACAGACCGGCCTGCACGACCCGACCGGCCGGGTGTTCCGCCTCACCGCGGCGGGGCGGCTGGAGTGCCTGATCGATACGGTGCCCAGCCCGAACGGATTGGTGCTGAATGCCGCCGAGACCCAGCTGCTGGTCGGCGTCACCCGCGCCAACGCGGTCTGGCGGCTGCCGCTGCACGCCGGCGGCGGTACCTCCAAGGTCGGGCTGTTCGTGCAGCTTTCCGGCGGCACCGGGCCGGATGGGCTGGCGATGGGCAGCGGCGACGAGCTGGCAGTGTGCCATGTCGGGCTTGGCAGCGTGTGGGTGTTCAACCGGCTGGGCGAGCCGATCTACCGGGTGCGGAGCTGCCGCGGCCCGCTGACCACCAACCTCGCCTTCGGCGGGCCGGACGGGCAGACACTGCACATCGTGGAATCGGATACGGGCTGTGTGCTGGGTGCACGGCTGCCCCTCGCCGGACAGCGCATGTATGGCCAGGTCTGACGGTATCCGGGTAAACGCGACAGATCGTCGCAGATTCTTTGGCCCACCGGCCTTGAAAGCGTCATGGTTTCACTTTATGTAATGCGCGAGTTCAATCCCCGCGCATTCTCGCCGCAGATGACAGAGGCCCCCACTGGGCCGGTTTTCCTGTCCGCATATGGCGAGCCAGACCGCAAGCTGGGTTCTGTAAGGCAGTCCGACGGACTGCCCGGACCGGCTGTTTTTCTCTGCGAAGGGCGCGGCGTATAACCAGAAGGAGAGCCATATGACCGATACCAGCCTTGCCGGCCGCAAGATCGCCATCCTCGTCGCCAGCGGTTTCGAGGAAGTTCAGATGACGGACGCCCAGAAAGCGCTCATCGCCTCGGGCGCGCAGACCCGCATTGTGTCGCGTGAGAACGGGCTGGTGAATGGCTGGCACGATAATTCCTGGGGCCATTTCTTCCCGATCGACGCCGACCTCACCCAGACGCTGGCCATCGACTATGACGCGCTGCTGATTCCGGGCGGCGCGCGCAGCATCGCCAAGCTGCTGGACGATCCGCACGCCAAGCGCATCGTGAAGGCCTTCCTGAAGGGCAACCAGCCGGTTGCGGCCTTCGGTGACGCAATCACCCTGCTGGCCGCCTCCGAGGAACTGGCCGGCCGCACCGTGACCGGCGAGGACGCCGCGAAGGACGCCGCCGAGACGGCCGGCGCCACCTGGAGCGAGGAAGAGATCGTGATCGAGGGCATGCTGGTCACCGCCAAGGGCGACGGCCAGATTGCCGCCGCGCTGGAGGCGCTGATGGCCAATGTCACCGAGTACGCCGCGACGCTGACCGACGAAGCGGCGTAAGCCCAGCTTCCGGCCGATCGATCTAACGCCGGCCCCGGCAACGGGGCCGGCGTTCTTTTTTGTCAGGCCAGGCTGTTTTGTCAGGCCAGGCTGTTTTGTCAGGCCAGGCTGTTTTGTCAGGACTGGCTGTGCCGGTACACCAATTCTGGATGCACGCCTCCCCCGTCAGGAACCGGGCCATCCGCGACTGCAACAAGTCCCCAGTCCCATTCCGGTAATTTGCCGGCATACCAGTCGCGGCATTTCCGCCAACTGTAGTTCCAGCCCATGAAGGCATAGGCGGTGAGGCAGGCCTCGCGATGGATGGTGGCAATGCTATCCAGATCGCTGGGGGCGAGGGGGCGGTATGTCGTCGGCATGGGCGCAATGCTCTGCTGGCCTCTCACTTGCGCTGACACGGTAACAGCAGCTTTCAGGGGTCGAAAGATGCGCCATTGCACGGGTGCCGGTTCGTTTCTTGCAAATATATGATATTGCAAATAAAAACCCGTTTTTTTCTTGATTTTTCGACCCCATGTCTCCCATATGCCCGGCTTGTTCCAGATATCTGGGTCATCTACTGGGAGGAGGGCGAGGATGGCGAAACACGCGCTGGTCCGCTCGGGGATGGACTTGGAAACTATGCCAAGCGAAACCCCGCTCATGGCCGACAAGGCCGCCGCAGTTCCGTACACCGTGATCGGCGAATCCGATGCGGGTAAGGATCATTTTGTCGTGCGCGATGGCGTGGCCTTCGCCGGCACGCATCTGATCATCGATCTCTGGGAGGCCTCGCGGCTTGATGAGATCGATCATATCGAGCGGACGCTGAAGGAAGCGGTCGAGGCGGCGGGCGCGACCTTGCTGCATATCCATCTGCATCATTTCACGCCCAATGGCGGTGTGTCCGGCGTGGCTGTGCTAGCGGAATCGCATATCAGCATCCACACCTGGCCTGAGCGCAGCTATGCCGCGCTGGATGTGTTCATGTGCGGCGATGCGCGGCCGCACGAGACGCTGAAGGTGCTGCGCCGCGCCTTCGAACCGGGCCAGGTCGGGCTCGGCGAATACCGAAGGGGGCTCACGCTGTGAGCGCCCCCGGGAACGGCGAGGCGTGGCTGGAGGAACGGCTGCGTCCCAGCCTGGCCCAGAAGCTGCGCATCGACAAGCAGCTCTACCGCGACAAGACCGAGCATCAGGATCTGATCGTCTTCGAGCATCAGATCTATGGCCGCGTCATGGCGCTGGACGGCATCGTCCAGACCACCGAGGCGGACGAGTTCGTCTATCACGAGATGATGACCCATGTGCCGATCCTGGCGCATGGGGCTGCGAAGCGCGTGCTGATCGTCGGCGGCGGCGATGGCGGCATGGCGGAAGAGGCACTGAAACACCCGCTGGAGCGGCTGGTGCAGGTGGAGATCGACCGCACCGTGGTCGATATCGCGCGCGCCCATCTGCCTTCGATCAGCGGTGGCGCCTATGACGATCCGCGGATGGAACTGCTGATTGCCGATGGCGCGCGCTATGTGCAGGAAACCGACGAGCGGTTCGATATCGTCATCGTCGATTCGACCGATCCGGTGGGGCCGGGCGAGATCCTGTTCTCCCAGGAATTTTATGCCGGCTGCAAGCGCTGCCTGACGCCCGGCGGCACCATCGTTACGCAGAACGGCATTCCGTTCTTCGAGCGCTATGCGGTGGAGAACACCTATCGCCGGCTGGGCGCGCTGTTCCAGGATGTCAGCTTCTTCCTGGCGCCGGTGCCGGCCTATATCGGCGGCTTCATGGCGTTTGGCTGGGGCACCGACAATGCGGAATTGCGCCGCCAGCCGGTTGAGCTCATTGCCGAGCGGTTCAAAGCGCTGGGCACTAAGCTGCGCTATTACAATCCGGCCATTCACCAGGCCGCCTTCGCCCATCCGCAGTTCCTGGTCGATATTCTGGAAGCGCTGGACCGCGACGCCGGCTGAGCCGGCTACCAGAGAGAACGGGCGGCCCCTGGGGAAACTGTCGCCTGCCTGCCGCGCGGTAGGGGGAGACATCGGGAGGGGGGCCGATGCCGCGAGGCCGATTTGCGCCAGCGTTCCGGTCGGGACCGCCCGTCATCGGTGTACACAAGGGTATGTTGCGTGAAGTTCTGACGTAAATCAATAGTCAATTAATGATCTATGTGCACATGCTTGCCGGAGACGGTTTCAGCATGGTATGAGCCGCCGCCGAGCATGAAGATCGACCGCCAGCCGGAAGGGCCGCTTTCCATGGACATCGTCAGCCTGGACATTCCAGACGTGAAGCTGATCACGCCCCGGCGCTTCGGCGACAATCGCGGCTTCTTTTCCGAGACCTGGAACCGCGCCGCCTTCGCCGAAGCCGGCATCGAGGCGGATTTCGTGCAGGACAATCATTCGCTGTCCGTGCAGGCGGGCACGGTGCGCGGGCTGCATTTTCAGGCCCCTCCCCATGCGCAGGCCAAGCTGGTGCGCTGCGGGCGCGGGCGGCTTTTCGATGTGGCGGTCGATATCCGGCGTGGCAGCCCCACGTTCGGGCAATGGTTCGGGGTTGAGCTCAGCTTTGACAACGGACGGCAGATGCTTGTCCCCGAGGGGTTCTTGCACGGCTTTGTCACCCGCGAGCCGGATACCGAGATTGTCTATAAATGCAGCGATTATTATGCGCCCGAGTGTGACGGCGCGGTGCGGTTCGACGATCCCGACCTTGGTATCGACTGGGGTTTGGGCGGCCTCGCCCCGGTTTTGTCGGACAAGGATGCCCGCGCGCCCGCTTTCGCCGCGTTTCGTTCTCCGTTCGCATAAGGTGGCCATGCGTGCCGGGCACCCCGCGACAGGGCCAGATTGAGGGGCCGCTTGCCATGGCTGATCCGCGCATCCTGTTGCAACGGCTGTTTGAGCGCGCCGTGGCGGTGGCCGACCCGATGCGCAGCCTTGCCGCGCATCTGCCGTCCCGCCCCGAGGGGCGGTGCGTGGTGATCGGGGCGGGCAAGGCGAGCGCGCGCATGGCCGAGGCGGTCGAGGCGGCGTGGGGGCCGTGCGAGGGGCTGGTCATCACGCGCTACGGTTATGGGCGGCCCTGCCGGGGTATCGAGATCGTCGAGGCCGCGCACCCGGTGCCCGACGAGGCCGGGCGCGCCGCGACCGAACGAATGCTGCGGCTGGTTGGGGCCTTGGGCGAGGGCGACACGGTGCTGGCGCTCATCTCGGGCGGGGCGTCGTCGCTTCTGGTGGCACCTGCGGGGGGAATGACGCTGGAGGACAAGCGCGCGGTCAACGCGGCCCTGCTGGCCTCGGGCGCGCCCATCGGGCATATGAACGTCATCCGCAAGCATCTGTCCTCGGTCAAGGGCGGACAGCTTGCCGCCGCCGCCTATCCCGCGCGGATGCTGGCGCTTTTGATGTCGGATGTGCCGGGGGATGATCCGGGGATGATCGGCTCTGGCCCGACCGTGGGCGAGGCGGGGGCAGCGGCGCAGGCGCGCGCGCTGGTGGCGCGCTACGGGATTGACCTGCCTGGTGCCGCGCGGGCGGCGCTGGAGCGCGACACCGGCACAATCCCACCCGGCGATCCGCGCCTTTCGCGGGTCGAGAACGTGGTTTTTGCCGCCCCCTCCCAATCGCTGGAGGCTGCCGCCGATATCGCACGCGCAGAGGGCATCCGCGTCGAGATGCTGGGCGATGCGATAGAGGGCGAGGCGCGCGACGTGGCGCGCGCGCACGCGGGCCTTGCGCGCGATGTGCAGGCGGCGATGACCCCCGGTGCGGCCCCCGTTCTGCTCTTGTCGGGGGGGGAGTTGACCGTGACCCGGCGTGGCGACGGCGTGGGCGGGCCGAACGCGGAATATGCCCTCGCGCTGGCCGTGGCGCTGGCGGGGGCCGGGGGCATTTACGCCATCGCCTGCGACACCGACGGGGTGGACGGGGCCGCCGAGGTGGCCGGGGCCATCATCGCCCCCGACACGCTGGCACGCGCCCGCGCGGCGGGGGGCGATCCGGCGCAGGCGCTGGCGCGCAACGATGCGCATGGATTTTTCGCCGCCATCGGCGATCAGGTCGTGACCGGCCCGACGCTGACCAATGTCAACGATTTCCGCGCGATCCTGATCGCCCCGGCGTGACGCCGCTTGCCGCAGGGGAATCCGGTCGCATCGCCGTGCCTTTTCTGCGATAATGCCAAGAAATAAATGGAGGGTTCATCATGGAACGCCGTGTTTTTATCGGGAGTGTGCTTGCATCCTCGCTTGTTGGCGGGGCCCCGGCAATGGCGGCTGCGGTCAAGCTTTCTGCCGCCGAGATCGAGGCGCTTTTGTCGGGCAATACCATCGTCGGCACGTGGTCGGGCACAAGCTATCGGCAATATTACGCGCCTGACGGCACCACGCTTTATGTGCCCGAGGGCGGGCGCGCAGACGAGGGGCGGTGGCGCACCAACCCCGACACCAACGATTACGAGAGCTGGTGGCGCAGCACCGGCTGGACGCCCTATGCGCTGGTCCGCCTGGAGGGCGGCGACTATGCGTGGGTCAACGGTGATCGGCACGAGCCGTTCCGCGTGATCGCGGGGCGGCAGCTTTGATCTGTCGCGAAGGGTCTGGTGCACGCGTCCGAATGACAGTTTGGCGCGCTTGCGCGTGAGCGGTGCGCGGGCGCGCGGTCAGACCGTCGCGCCCTTGTGGCGGATGGCACAGCCCATCAGGCCGGCGAGGATGCCTGTCACGATCCTGCCCGCGTAATCGCTCACCGGCACCGCGACATTGGCTGCGTGCGACATGTCCGGCAGCATCGACGCAAGCAGACCGACGGTCGCCCTGGGTGGCGGGCAGGTCTGGATCATGTGAGATGGATGGCGAGCGGTTGGGCGTCGGTCATGCCCGCGCAAGGCTTTTGCAGGTGATCGCAGGCATCGCGCGATATGGTTTTGGCACGGGCATGACCTTTTCAACCGTCCTCAGAATGCGTAGGCGAGCAGTGCACCGATGGTGTGGGTCTTGTCGCCGCCCTCTTTACCATAGCGATAGGCCAGCGCGGCGCTCAGACCCTCTGCGATCTCGATCTCGCCTGAAAACGTGGCCAGGTGATCCTTCGGCAGAGTATCAACATCACGCAGCGCGTAGACGGCAGAGAGGGTGACCGGCCCGACGGGGGCCTCGACGCCCAATGTGGCGAAGGTGGCGCTGTCAGATGTTCCGTCGAAATGGTCGAAATAGGCCAGTTCGGCAAGCAGCGTGACAGGCAGGGAGCCGGTTGCGAACTCGTGGCTGATGCCTCCCACGATGCCGGTCTGATCATTGGTATCGCCGATGCCGCGCTCTTGCGACTGCACGGCAAGGTTATAGCCGGTCGCCCCAAAGCTGCCCGACAGGGCGATGGTAAAGGATTCTGCGCCGCTGGTATTGGATACGCCGCCATCGCTGCGGTTGGTGCGCCCGCGATTCTTGCCAAGCGACTCGCTGAGCACGCTGCGATCCGCGTTAAAGACCGACAGGCTGAGTTCGTGCTCGCCCTGACCGGCGGCGAAGGGGATCACGAGGCCCGCGCCGATCTTTTCGGTGATCTCGTAATCTCCGGCGAAATCGGCCCCATAAATGCCGGGGGCCGCATCCCAGGCGGTGCCGAATGCAGGGTTGAACTTGCCCAGAACCACCTGCGCCGCGCCGAAATCATGAGCGAAATAAAGCTCTTCGGCGTAAAGGCCGTGATCTTCCAGAAAGCTGTCCGAGGTGGGCGCGATGACCTGCTCCAGAACCAATGTGCTGTTGATCGAGGTTTGCGAGGTGAAAGCGAATGACAGCGCACCCTCGATGGTGGCGAAGGTGTTGTTGATCTCACCGCCGGGCGCGGAGGAATCGACAGTGAAATCGCTTTGCAACTCGACCGAGAATTCGGCCGAGAACGGTGAGTTTGCGTCCTGAGACTGGGCTGCGGTCGCGCCAAGCGTCGCGCAGGCAGCAAGCGTTGCAGATAAGGTTTTCATCGCTTTTTTCCTTGGGTTGTGGTTGGAACGCATTTGAGCCTTGTGGATAAGTATGTTACATGGGTATGTTACAATGTGCGCGTCTGCAAGCGTAGTTTTTCACCTGCAGCATTTTCAGTTTTTCACTTGCGGCATTTTCACCCGCAGCAACCGGCACCGCCATGCTGCGCGCGGCGATCCTTGTGGAACGCGGCGGCCGGCACAATCCCCTTGAACGCGTGCGCCGGGGCTGCCGCTCCTCAGGACAGTCCCAGATCATCCACCGCGCGGATCGCCGCCCGCCCGAACATCTGGGCCAGCGGTGACAGGTCATCCTCGGCGCGGGCACCAGCATCCGCCGTCGCATCCGCAGTCCTCGCCGCTGCCGTCCGAAGATCGCGCGCAGGCATCTCCGTCCGTGTGATCGCCAATGCCATCGAAATCTCCATCACTTGATGACAGTGACTCACATCGACGACTTCATGTGACTCCCGCAGGAGTCACAGGCTGGCACCGTTGGTATCAGTCGCGCAGCAACTCGTTGATGCCGGTCTTGGAGCGCGTCTGCGCATCGACCCGTTTGACGATCACCGCGCAGTAGAGGTTGAGGTTGTTTCTGGTGGGCATACTGCCCGAGACCACGACCGAATAGGGCGGCACCTCGCCGATGAAAACCTCGCCGGTTTCGCGATCCACGATCTTGGTGGATTTGCCGATGAAAACCCCCATGCCCAGAACCGAACCCTCGCGGATGATGCAGCCCTCGACCACCTCGGAACGCGCGCCGATAAAGCAATTGTCCTCGATGATCGTCGGCCCCGCCTGCATTGGCTCCAGCACGCCGCCGATCCCGACGCCGCCCGAGAGATGCACGTTTTTGCCGATCTGCGCGCAACTGCCCACCGTGGCCCATGTGTCCACCATCGTGCCGCTGTCCACATAGGCCCCGAGATTGACAAAGGACGGCATCAGCACAACGCCCGGCGCGATATAGGCCGAGCGGCGGACCACGCAGTTGGGCACGGCGCGAAACCCGGCGGCGCGCCATTCGGTCTCGCCCCAGCCCTTGAACTTGCTATCCACCTTGTCCCACCAGCCGCCGCCTTGGGGGCCATTGTCGTGGATTTCCATATCCTTGATACGAAAGCCCAGAAGCACCGCCTTCTTGGCCCATTGGTTGACATGCCAGTCGCCGTTTTCCTGCCGTTCGGCCACGCGCAGCGCGCCGCTGTCGAGCGCGTCAAGCGTCGCCTCAATGGCCTCGCGCGTCTCGCCGCCCGTCGCAGAGGTGATGGTGTCACGCGCCTCCCAGGCGGCTTCGATGGCGGTTTCCAGTTGGGCGTTGGACATGGCGGCGCTTCCTCGGATGTTGTCTGCGGTTGCTCTGGGCTATAGGGCCAAGGGCGCGCGGGATCAATGCGCTGGCGTGCCGGCCCACGGTGCCCGAGGTGAGTTGCTCGCGCTCCGGCAGGACGACACCGGACCAGCCCGGTTTCGTGAGGTGCCAGGCCAGCGAACGGCCCGCCACGCCATCGGCGATGTCGGAATGATCGCCCTTGTCCGCCACGAAGATATGCTTTTCCGGTCGCAGCCCGGTTGCCGCATCCAGAGTCCCGAGGGCAAATGTGATCATCGGGGATGGAACACATAGCCATATTCCTCTGCCGGGGCGCTTGCATGGCCGAAGAGGAACCACATCGGCATTCGCAACACCGCGCCCCCTTTTCGCGGATGACGAGGCGCGCGCATCGTGCTAGGTGCGGGGCATGAGCCAGATGCCCTCCAAGGCGGAGATCCTGCAATGGATTTCCGACAACCCGACCCTCACCGCGAAGCGCGATATCGCCAAGGCCTTTGGGATCAAGGGGGCCGGGCGGATCGACCTCAAGCGCGTGCTGCGCGAGCTCGAATCCGAGGGCCATCTTGAGAAACGCAAGAAGACCTATCGCGACCCCGAGCGCCTGCCGCCGGTGAGCGTGGTGCAAATCAACGCGCTTACCCCAGATGGCGACTTGCTGGCGCGCCCGCTCGAATGGCATGGAGAGGGCGTGGAGCCGGTGATCCTGATGCTGCCGCGCGCCGCCGATCCTGCGCTGGCCGAGGGCGACCGCATTCTTGCCAAATTGCAGCTGGTGCAGGGCGAGGCGCATCATTACCTGGGCCGCCTCATCCGGCGTATCGGCCATAACCCGCGCAAGGTGCTGGGTATTTTCCGCAAGAGCGAAGAGGGCGGGCGCATCCTGCCCATCGACAAGGGCGAGGGCCGCGAATGGCTTGTCGCCCGCGATGCGACCGGGGGCGCGCAGGATGGCGAGCTTGTCGAGGCCGAACAGGCGGGGCCCGGGGGGCGGATGGGGCTGCCGCGCGCGCGGGTGCTTGACCGATTGGGCGACCCGAGCGCCCCCAAGGCCGTCTCGCTCATCGCGATCCATCAGCATGGCATCCCCGATGATTTCCCCGACGAGGTGATCGCCGAGGCCGACGCGATGAAACCCGCCGGGCTGAAGGGGCGCGACGATCTGCGCGATCTGCCGCTCATCACCATCGACCCGTGGGATGCGCGCGACCATGACGACGCGGTTTATGCCCATGCCGATGACGACCCCGCCAATCCCGGCGGCCATGTCATCTGGGTCGCCATCGCCGATGTGGCGTATTACGTGAGGTCTGGCTCGGCGCTCGATACCGAGGCGCGCAAGCGCGGCAATTCGAGCTATTTCCCCGACCGCGTGGTGCCGATGCTGCCCGACCGGCTGTCGGGCGATCTGTGCAGCCTGCACGAGGGCGTGCCGCGCCCCTGCATTGCCGTGCGGATGCAGATTGATGCGACGGGCGAGAAGATCGGGCATCGATTCGTGCGCGGGTTGATGCGCTCGGCGGCGTCATTGACCTATGAAGAGGTGCAGGCGGCGATGGATGGCGCGCCGGGTGACAAGGCCGCGCCGCTGCTCGATGAGGTGATCCGGCCGCTTTACGCCGCCTATGCCGCGCTGGCAGACGCGCGCCAGAGGCGGCAACCGCTCGATCTTGACCTGCCAGAGCGCAAGGTGGTGCTGAGCGACGAGGGCCGCGTGACCTCGGTGCGCTATGCCGAGCGGCTCGATGCGCACCGGCTGATCGAGGAATGCATGGTTCTGGCCAATGTGGCCGCTGCCGAGGCGCTGAACGCGCGCAAGAGCCCGCTCTTGTTCCGCGTCCACGAAGAGCCGCCGACGGAAAAGCTCGACGCGCTGCGCGAGGTGGCGCAGGCGGCGGGGCTGGTGCTGGCCAAGGGGCAGGTTCTGCGCACCGCGCATCTCAACGCGCTGCTCAATGCCGCGCGCGATACCGATCATGCCGAGATCATCAACATGTCCACCCTGCGCGCGATGACGCAGGCCTATTACACGCCGCAGAATTTCGGCCATTTTGGCCTGTCATTACAGGCATATGCGCATTTCACCTCGCCCATCCGGCGCTATGCCGACCTGATCGTGCATCGCGCGCTCATCACCGCGCATGGCTGGGGCCGCGACGGGCTGAGCGCCGCCGAAATCGAGGGGCTGGATGCAACCGCGCAGCATATCTCCGATACCGAGCGCCGCTCTATGGCGGCCGAGCGCGACACCAATGACCGCTATCTTGCCGCCTTTCTGTCCGAGCGTCTGGGCGAGGAATTCACCGGCAAGATCAGCGGTATCGCGCGCTTTGGCGTGTTCGTGAAGCTGGATGAGACCGGCGCGGATGGCCTTGTGCCGATGCGCGCGCTGGGGCGCGAGTATTTCCATTTCGACCGCGAGCGCGGCACCCTGATGGGCGCGGAAACGGGGCGGATCATATCGCTCGGGCAGCGGGTGACGGTGCGGCTTGCCGAGGCGGCACCGGTCTCGGGCGGGCTTGCGTTTGACCTGATCGAGATCGAGGGCGCGCATGTGCCCAAAGGCCCGGCCAAGGCGCATGGCAAACCGCCCCGGCACAAGATCGGCGCGGCGCGGCGTAAATCGGCCAAGCTCAAGCGCAAGGCCGCGCGCAAGCCGGGCTGAGCGCGGCCACTATCAAAGCAATTTCAGAAAAAGTTGATAGACTTTTTCGGTTCGAAATTGCGACAACTCAATCATTCAGAGTGTTTTGGTGTTTCAACGAAAAACCGAAGCGCTCTAGCGGATCGTCGCGCGGGCGCGACAGGATCGCTTTCGGTTTTCGCCGGACCGCGCTATACTTGTGCAAAGACATCCGGGCAGACGGAGGCGGGCAATGCGGGCGACACTTATCGGAATTTCGGGCGTGCTGTGTTTATGTGCCGGCGGGGCTGCGGCCTCGGTGACGGAATCCATGCGCCCGCAATCGCGCCCCGGCTCTGGCGTGGTGAGTGCGGCGGCGGTGGTCTCGGTGGATGTGCCGGTGCGCAGTCTGCGGCCCAAGGCGCGGCCTGACGCGGCGCGGGGGGCAGCGCAGAGCGCGGTCGTGACGCTGGCGAGCGGTGATGCCGGGTTTGACAACTGGATCAGGGGATTTCGCGCCCGCGCGGCGGCGCAGGGCATTCGGCCCGACGTGTTCGACCGCGCCTTTGCCGATGCGCGCTATGACCCCGAGGTGGTGGCCAGGGATCGCAACCAGTCCGAATTCAAGCGCGAGATATGGGACTATCTTGACGCGGCGGTATCGCCCAAGCGGGTGGAGGACGGGCAGGCCGCGCTGCGCCGTCACCGCCGCGTGCTGGAGCGGATCGAGGCCCATTACGGCGTCGAGAAAGAGATCGTGACCGCGGTCTGGGGGATGGAGAGCACCTACGGCACCCGCCTTGGCGATCTGCCGCTCATTGGCTCGATGGCGACGCTGGCCTATGACGGGCGGCGCGGCGCGTTTTTCGAGAAACAGTTGATCGCGGCGCTGCAAATCCTGCAATCGGGCGATGTGACACCCGAGCGGATGAAAGGCTCCTGGGCCGGGGCGATGGGGCACACGCAATTCATGCCGACCTCCTATCTTGCCTATGCGGTGGATTTCACCGGCGACGGGCGGCGCGACGTGTGGTCGGATGATCCGACCGACGCGCTTGCCTCTACCGCCGCCTATCTCAAGCGGTTCGGCTGGCGCAAGGGGATGCCCTGGGGCATCGAGGTGCGGGTGCCGCGCGGGGCGTCCTTTGGCGAGGTGACACGGATGCCGTCCGAATGGGCGGCGCGGGGCGTGGTGGGGATCGACGGGCGCGCGGTGCGCGATTTTGGCGCGGCGCGCATCCTGCAACCGGCGGGGCCTGCGGGGGCGTCGTTCATGGTGTTTGCCAATTTCGATGTCATCAAGCGCTATAACAACTCCAACGCCTACGCGCTGGGGGTGGGCCATCTCGCCGACCGGATCGCGGGCGGGCCGGAAATACAGGCAAGCTGGCCGCGCGGCTATGATCCGCTCTCATTCGAGGAGCGCAAGGAGATGCAGCGCCGCCTGCGCGACAAGGGCTTTGGCGTGGAAGAGATCGACGGGATCATCGGGCCGAACACCGTGGCCGCGATCCGCGCCTTTCAGAAATCGGTTGGCGCGGCGCAAGACGGGGTGCCCTCCAAGCAGTTTCTGGCGCTGTTGCGGCGATCGTGAGCGCGCACGGTCTCGCGCCGTCACTCGATATCGCGCCAGTCATCCTCGTGATGGGCGGCCCCTATGGCCATCCAGCCCGCCCGGACGCGGGCGATGCGGCTGTCACCCCATGTACGAAAAACGATGTCGAACCCGTCTGTGGCGATATTCTCGGCGCAGATCTCCATGCGCGCGTTGGCCCCCCGGTCGGCATCCCAGAGCGACAGGGCGACATGCACCAGCGGTGCGACGCGGAAGGGCGGATCGAACACCACCCGCTTGCGCCGTTCGCGATCGCCTTGGCCCGTCCACATATCGCCGCCATTGGTGTGGTCGTTAAACAGCGCCTCATCGCCTTGCGCGATCCCTATCGCCTCTCTTAGCAGAACCTGCATCGCCCCTCCGCTTCGCTGGTCCGGCACGGTAACCGGTCCGGCGCGAAATGAGAACGCCAAAAGAAAAGGGCCGCATGATGCGGCCCCTGGCGGTTGGAACGGGTGCGGGGCCTCAGTTGGACGACATGCCGATATGATCGCCCAAGGCGACCATATCCGCGAGCAGCTTGGTCGCGTTGTCCACGATGCCCGGCTGGTCGGCCTGCGTCTCTTGCGCGCGGGCAAGACGCTCTGTCGCCTCGTCGACCATCGCCTTGAACGCCGCCTGTGTCATATCCTCGCGCGCCAGCGCACGCTCGGCCAGAATAGAGATGCTTTCGCCGTTGATCTCGGCAAAGCCGCCGGTGACGACATATTCCTTGTCACCATCCGCCGCCGAGACCCGGACGATGCCGGGGCGCAGCGTGGTGATGAGCGGCGCGTGGTCGGGCAGGGCGGTCATGTCGCCCTCGGCACCGGGGATGAGCACCTCGCGCGCCGCGACCGACGCCAGAAGGCGCTCGGGACTCACGAGATCGAATTGCACTGTCTCAGCCATATCGGCCTCCTTCTTGGTGGCAGGTGGCAGGTGGCGGGCCGGTTGGTGGCCCGCCATGCGGCGCTTAGGCTGCGGCTGCGGCCATGCGTTCGGCCTTGGCGATCACGTCCTCGATGCCGCCCACCATGTAGAACGCGCCCTCGGGGAGGTGGTCATACTCGCCCGCGACCACGGCCTTGAACGAGCGGATCGTTTCCTCGAGCGGCACCTGAATGCCGTCGGAGCCGGTGAAGACCTTGGCCACGTCGAAGGGCTGCG
>DISF01000008.1 GCA_002421985.1 Roseovarius sp. UBA6217
GGCCGCAATTCTACTTCCGCACGACGGATGTGACCGGCACGGTGAACCTGCCCGAGGGCACGGAGATGGTGATGCCCGGCGACAACCTCAAGTTCGAGGTCGAGCTGATCGCCCCCATCGCGATGGAAGACGGTCTGCGCTTCGCCATCCGCGAGGGCGGCCGCACCGTCGGCGCGGGCGTCGTGTCGAAGATCATCGAGTGATCGCAGATCGCGCGATGATCCCGAGACGCGCCGCCGGGCCTGTGTCGAAGATCATCGGGTGATTACCCCTCAGGGGCCTTTCGGTGGGGGCGTGTGCAGCGATGCGCGCGCCCCTCTCGCGCTGTTGCGATTGCAAATCCGCGCCAGGCCCGCCATATAACCTCGCGGCAGATCGGAAGGCTTGAGCGCGATGACCAACTATCTCGACTTTGAAAAAACCCTCGCCGAGATCGAGGGCAAGGCCGAAGAGCTGCGCGCGCTGGCGCGCGCCAACAAGGAGATGGACGTGGAGCAGGAGGCCGGCGCGCTTGATCGCAAGGCGGCGGATCTGTTGCGCGATCTTTACAAGTCGTTGACGCCCTGGCGCAAATGTCAGGTGGCGCGCCATCCTGACCGCCCGCATTGCAGCGATTACATTGCCGCGCTTTTCACCGAATACACGCCGCTGGCCGGTGATCGCGCCTTTGGCGAGGACGAGGCCGTGATGGGCGGGCTGGCGCGGCTGAGCGATCGCCCGGTCATGGTGATCGGCCATGAAAAGGGGCATGACACGCAAAGCCGCCTTGCCCGCAATTTCGGCATGGCCCGGCCCGAGGGCTATCGCAAGGCGGTGCGGCTGATGCAGATGGCCGACCGTTTCGGCCTGCCGGTGGTGACGCTGGTGGACACGCCCGGTGCCTATCCCGGCAAGGGGGCCGAGGAGCGCGGGCAATCCGAGGCCATCGCGCGCGCGACCGAGACCTGTCTTTCCATCGGCGTGCCGCTCGTGTCGGTCATCATCGGCGAGGGCGGATCGGGCGGCGCGGTGGCCTTTGCCAGCGCGAATCGCGTGGCGATGCTGGAACATTCGGTCTATTCGGTGATCTCGCCAGAGGGCTGCGCCTCGATCCTGTGGAAGGATGCCGAGAAGATGCGCGAGGCCGCCGAGGCGCTGCGCCTGACGGCGCAGGATCTCGCGCGGCTTGGCGTGGCGGATCGCATCATCGACGAGCCGCTGGGTGGCGCGCATCGCGACCGCGCCGCCACCATCAGTGCCGTGGGCAAGGCCATTTCGGCCATGCTGAGCGAGTTGGCGGCCAAAGACCGCGCCGCCCTCATCCGCGACCGCCGCGAGAAATTTCTCAAGCTGGGGGCCAGGGGGCTGGCGGCATAGCGGGCGACGGCCGACGCTCGCGCGGCGGCGCGCCAAGGCGCGCCTTGGTTCTGCGCGGAGGGCAAGACGCCAACGTCCCCGTCAGGGCAGTCACGCCGCGTGCCGTCCCGCATTGCGCAGCACGCAAGGCCGTATCGCCCTTGCCCGATATCTGCCCGATACCGCGCATTGGCGCGCCATTCCGGTATCTTCGCGCGATGGCGCACAGGACGGCCTGCGCCAGAAAACCGGCCTCACGATCTGGTGAACCCCTCAGTGGTTTCATCCCCGCCCGACACCCGCTAGCCTTGCCTCAACCGAAATGAAGGAGGGTCGCATGACTGCCGAATACAAACTCGAACTCGCCCCCGTAAGCGACGACGCCGCCGAAGGCGCGGCCAAGGAGTTGCTCGACGGGGCGCGGGCCAATCTGGGATCCGTCCCGAACATGTATCGCGGCATGGCGATCAATCCGGGGCTTCTGAGCACCTATCTGCACGGCTATGCGCATTTCCGCAGGCAGGGCAATTTCACCGCGCCCGAACAGGAAGTGGTGTTCCTGACCATCTCGCGCGCCAATGGCTGCGATTACTGCACCGCGGCGCATTCGATGCTGGCGGTGAAAGTGTCGAAACTCGGCGAGGCCAACACGCAGGCGCTGCGCGACGGCAGGCCGCTCGACGATGACAAGCTCGAGGCGCTGCGCCGCTTTACCCACCATATGTGGGACACGCGCGGCCTGCCCACCAAATCCGAGGCCGAGGCGTTCAAATCCGCAGGCTACGGCGATATCCATATCCTCGAAATCATCCTCGCGCTCGCGGTCAAGACGATCTCGAACTATGCCAACCATGTCGGGCATACCGATGTGGATGACGCATTCGCCCCCTTCGCGGTGGATAAACCCGTGGCGGCGACCTGAGCCGCGATCAGCCCGCGCGCCCCCGGCCGCTCTTTGCGCCGGGGGCATCGGGTGCGCAGAACATCTCGAAGAGGACGCCAAGAAGCCGCTCTGTCCGCGCATCGGCAAGGCTGTAGAAAATGGCCTTGCCGTCGCGGCGCGCGCGCACAAGCCCCTCGTGGCGCAGGCGGGCAAGCTGCTGCGACACCGCCGCCTGTCGCGCGCCAAGCAGCGCCTCGAGCTCGGATACCGATTTCTCGCCGGTCACAAGATAGCACAGGATCATCAGCCGCCCCTCGTGGCCAAGCGCGCGCAGAAACTCTGCCGCCTCGCCGGCGCTTTGGTGCATCTGCGCAATGTCGGCGTGATCGCGTTCGGTGATAAGCATGGTGCCTCGCGCGTTGGTCGCGGTAATCTAGGCCGATTGTGCGCGCGCGGCAATTGCCAAACCCGTGAGGTCGCCGGCCCCGGCTGGCGGGGCAAGATGCGCCGAATCGCGCGCGCGCCCTTGCAGGGGGTGGGGCGCGCTACTAAGACTCCGTTAGCACGCCGTCGGCGATGATCGGCGAAACCACTTGGCCCGGCGCGGACGCGCGGGCCGCAACAGCAGGCGGGACAGGATGAAAGACCCTATTGACACATACATGAACACGCTGGTGCCGATGGTCGTGGAACAGACCAGCCGGGGCGAACGCGCCTATGATATCTTCTCGCGCCTCCTGAAGGAGCGGATCATCTTCGTCAACGGCCCCATCCATGACGGCATGTCGAGCCTGATCGTGGCGCAGCTTCTGCATCTGGAGGCGGAAAACCCGTCCAAGGAAATCTCGATGTATATCAACTCGCCCGGCGGGTCGGTGATCGCGGGAATGAGCATCTATGACACGATGCAATATGTGAAGCCGAAGATCTCGACGCTGGTCTGCGGTCTGGCGGCCTCGATGGGATCGGTGATCGCACTGGGCGGCGAAAAGGGGCTGCGTTTCTCGCTGCCCAATTCTGAATTTCTGGTGCATCAGCCCTCGGGCGGCAGCCAGGGCACGGCCGCCGATATCCTGATCCAGTCGCGCCATATCGAGCAGACGCGCGAGCGGTTCTATCAGCTTTACATGCGCCATACCGGCCAGGATTACGAGACGGTGCAACAGGCGCTTGACCGCGACAAGTGGATGACCCCCGAAGAGGCCAAGGAGTGGGGCCATATCGACGAGATCGTGACCAGCCGGGTCAAGCCCGGTGACGAGGGCGATGCCAGGTGAGGCGTTGACCAGGCGGTGATCGCCCGTGTTCGGGCGGTTGCCAATTTGACGTTGTGGTGCCTTTCGCCCTGACTTAAGCTGGCGCGAGAGACGCAGACGGAACAGGCATCGGGGTATTCCGGGCCAAGACGGCGCTGAAAGGTGAGGCATGGCGAACAATTCCGGCGACAGCAAAAACACGCTCTATTGCAGCTTTTGCGGCAAGAGCCAGCACGAGNNGTGTTCATCTGCGATGAATGCGTGGAACTGTGCATGGATATCATCCGCGAGGAAACCAAGAGCGCCGGGCTCAAGGCGACCGACGGGGTGCCGACGCCGCATGATATTGCCAAGGTGCTTGACGATTACGTGATCGGGCAGGCGGTGGCCAAGCGCGTGCTGTCGGTTGCGGTGCACAACCATTACAAGCGGCTCAACAATTCCGGCAAGAGCGATATCGAGCTCAGCAAATCCAACATCCTGCTGATTGGCCCCACCGGCTGTGGCAAGACGCTTCTGGCGCAGACGCTGGCGCGCATTCTCGATGTGCCGTTCACGATGGCCGATGCCACCACGCTCACCGAGGCGGGATATGTCGGCGAGGATGTGGAAAACATCATCCTCAAGCTGTTGCAGGCGAGCGAATACAATGTCGAGCGCGCGCAGCGCGGCATCGTCTATATCGACGAGGTCGACAAGATCACCCGCAAATCGGAAAACCCCTCGATCACGCGCGACGTGTCGGGCGAGGGGGTGCAGCAGGCGCTCCTGAAGCTGATGGAGGGCACGGTGGCGAGCGTGCCGCCGCAGGGCGGGCGCAAGNNCGCAAGCATCCGCAGCAGGAGTTCCTGCAAGTGGACACCACCAACATCCTCTTCATCTGCGGCGGGGCCTTTGCCGGGCTGGATCGCATCATCGCACAGCGCGGCAAGGGCAGCGCGATGGGCTTTGGCGCCGATGTGCGCGACAGCCAGGAGCGCGGGATCGGCGAGATTCTGACCGAGCTGGAACCCGAAGACCTGCTCAAATTCGGGCTCATCCCCGAATTCGTCGGTCGCCTGCCGGTTCTGGCAACGCTGGAGGATCTCGACGAGGAGGCGCTGGTCACCATCCTGACCCAGCCCAAGAACGCGCTGGTCAAGCAATATCAACGGCTGTTCGAGCTCGAAAACGCCAAGCTCACCTTTACCGAGGATGCGCTCAAGGCGATCGCCAAGCGCGCCATAGCCCGCAAGACCGGCGCGCGGGGGTTGCGCTCGATCCTTGAGGATATCCTGCTCGACACGATGTTCGATCTGCCCAGCCTCGAGAATGTCGAGGAGGTCGTGGTGAATGAAGAGGCGGCCACGTCCGCCGCCGCGCCGCTCATCATCTATGCCGAGACCAAGGGCAGCAAGAAAGGCGGTGCCAGCGCGGGCTGAGGGTGGTCGCGCGGGGCAGGGGCGTTGGAAAGACGCGTCTGGCCTGGTGCCTCCATTTGCCTCCTGTCCCCCGCGCGGAATCAAGGCGCGCTTGCGCGCCGCCGCGCGAGCGGTCATGCCGAAGGCATGCCTCCGGCATGACCCGCCCGGACGGGCGGGCGCTTTTGCCACGTCGAACTCCCTACAATCGTTCAAGTATCTGGAACCATAAACCGCCTGCCAAAACCGTTGCAGCGCCCACCCGCAGTCGGGCGCTCGCGCGGCTCACGGCAATGTCCCCTCCAGGCCATTCCAACCCCCGACCACGCGCCCGTTCACATCGGGACAAACCGAATCAGCGCCCGCACGGGCCGGTCAGGCGGTATCCGCCAATTGCCGCGCCCCGCGCCCCTCAGCTGTTGGCCGCGACGTTTCGGTTGGCCGGTTTGCGGGTGCTGTGCCGCCCGGCATTGGCATCCATGAAATCGAGCACGAGGGGCCGGATATTGTTGCGCCAGGACCGGCCGGCGAAAATGCCGTAATGGCCGGCTTCGGGTTCGAGATAGTTGGCCTTCATGCTGTCGGGCAGCCCGGTGCACAGATCGAGCGCGGCGATGCATTGGCCGGGGGCGGAAATATCGTCCTTGCCGCCTTCGACGGTCTTGACCGCGACATCGGTGATCTTGCCGATATCGACGCGGTGACCATTCACGACAAAGCGGTTCTCCGCGATTTCCAGCCCCTTGAAGATGCGCTCGACCGTCGAGAGGTAGAATTCGGCGGTCATGTCCATCACCGCGAGATATTCATCATAAAAGCGGTTGTGGGGGTCGTTGTCGCTAGCCTCGCCATGGGCCACGCGCAGGATCTGGTCGGTGAATGCCTTGGCGTGGCGATCGCCGTTCATCGAGATGAACGAGGCGAGTTGCAGAAGGCCGGGATAGACCGGTCGCCCGACGCCCTTGTAGAGGAAGCCGACGCGCTGGATCATCAACTCCTCAAGTTGGCCCATCGTCACCCGGCGGCCGAAATCCGTCACCTCGGTGGCGGCGGCGTCTGGGTTGATCGGCCCGCCGATGAGCGTGAGCGTGCGCGGTTGCGCCGCAGGCTCGATCTCGGCAAGATAGGCGGTCGCCGCAAGCGCCAGCGGCGCGGGTTGACAGACGGCGACCACGTTGATTTCGGGGCCGAGCGCCTTCATGAAATCGACAAGGTAGAGGGTGTAATCCTCGATGTCGAACTTGCCCATGGATACCGGGATGTTGCGCGCGTTTTGCCAATCGGTGACGTAGACCTCGCAATTGACGATCAGCGATTTGACAGTGGGGCGCAAGAGCGTCGCGTAATGGCCCGACATCGGTGCCACCAGCAACACCTTTCGCGGCTGTTCGGCGCGTCCCGACACGTTGAAGTGAATGAGATCGCCAAAGGGGCGCGACATCACCGTTTCGATATTCACCAGATGGTCGCGCCCATCCTCGCAGGTAAGGGTGCGAATGCCCCAGTCGGGCTTGGCCACCATGCGCTCGAACGTCCGCTCTGTCACCTGCCCCCAGGCCGCCATCCACTGAAACGAGGGATTTGGCACCATGCTGAAAATCGGATAGGATGCAAAGGACAGGGCGGAGGCACCAAGCCATTGATTGGCGTTGCGGAAAGATTCCATAAGGTCATAAGTAGACATCTGGCGCATTGTCTTCTCCTTAAGGTGGAAGATCAGGGAGGGGGTGCCGCCTGGTCAACCGAGGTTTGACACGACGGTATGCTGCGTAGCAGAAAATGTTAAGGGGGAATCTTTGAAATGACAACGCAGGATGATGCCACAGCGACAAATGTCGAGAAACTCAACGAGAATCTCGCCAAGGTCGAGCAATTGTCGCAGCGGCTCATTCAGGCGCTGGCCGCGCGCAAGCCCGCGAATCCGACGCTCAACAGCCCCTCGCAAGACTTGTTCGCCAAGGCCGCCACTTCCTACTGGTCGGAAATGCTCGAGCATCCCGGCAAGATCTACGAGCAGCAACTGGAATACTGGGGCAAGTCGGTTCACCATTTCCTTGATGCGCAGACCGCGATTCTGCGCGGCGGCGTGACTTCGGCAGAGCAAGACGACGCCCCCGATCCGCTCGCGGGCGACAAGCGCTTCGCCAACCCGCTTTGGGACAGCCACCCGTTCTTCAAATACGTCAAGCGGCAATACGCGCTCAACGCCCAGTCGATCGAGCAGATACTTGCCGAGATCGACGAGGACCTGCCCGAAAAGGACCGCAAGCGGCTCGATTATTTCGCGCACCAGATCATCGACATGATGTCGCCCACCAATTTCCTCGGCACCAACCCCGACGCGCTCGAACGTGCGGTGGCAACCGAGGGCGAAAGCCTGGTGCAGGGGCTGGAAAACCTGATTGCCGATCTGGAGGCCAATGATGGCGAGATGGTCGTGCGGCTGGTCGATGAGAACGCCTTTGCGCTGGGCGAGAACATCGCCACCGCGCCGGGCGAGGTGGTCTATCGCAACCGGATGATGGAGCTGATTCAGTATGCGCCCGCGACCGATCAGGTCCACGCCACGCCGCTCGTGATCTTTCCGCCCTGGATCAACAAGTACTACATCCTCGACCTCAAGCCCGAGAACAGCCTGATTCGCTGGATCACCGAGCAGGGCTATACGCTCTTCGTGGTCAGTTGGGTGAACCCCGATGCCTCTTATGCCGATGTCGGCATAGAGGATTACGTCGAAGAGGGGTTCCTGACCGCGATCCGCGAGGTCAAGGCGATCACCGGCGAGAAACAGGTCAACACCGTGGGCTATTGCATCGCGGGCACCACGCTGCACATGGTTCTGGCACTGATGGCCAGGCGCGGCGACAAATCGGTGAAATCGGCCACCTTCTTTACCGCGCTCACCGATTTCTCCGAGCAGGGCGAGTTTACCCCGTTCCTTCATGACGATTTCATCGACGGGATCGAAGAGGAAGTGGCAGCGCAGGGCGTGCTGCGGTCTTTCATCATGGGGCGCACCATGTCGTTCCTGCGCTCGCGCGACCTGGTCTATCAGCCCGCCGTGCGCAAATACATGATGGGAGAGGCCCCCCCCGCCTTTGACCTGCTGTATTGGAACGGCGATGGCTCCAACCTGCCGGCGCGCATGGCGGTGCAATATCTGCGGGGCCTGTGCCAGCGCAACGAGTTTGTCGAGGGCGGCTTTGATCTGGGCGGCGAGCGTGTGCATATCCGCGATGTGAAGATCCCGCTGATGTCGGTCACCTGCGAGACCGATCACATCGCGGCGTGGAAGGATTGCTATCGCGGCTTCCAGCAGACCGGATCAAGGGACCGCACCTTCATCGTCTCGGAATCGGGCCATATCGCGGGGATCGTCAACCCGCCCGCCAAGAAGAAATACGGCCATTACACCAACGATGATCTGAGCGGCACGGCGGATGACTGGATGGCCGGGGCCACGCGCCACGATGGCTCGTGGTGGCCGCGCTGGGAGGCATGGCTGGCAAAACGCTCGGGGCGCATGGTGCCTGCGCGCACCGTCGGCGACGCGGCGCATCCGCCGCTTGCGCCCGCACCGGGCACCTATGTGCGCAAAAAGGCCAGCACCTGAGCGCCGCGCGCGGTCTGCTTTCGTGAAGTCGCCTTCCATGAATTTTTTGCTGCATCGCAGAAAAAGCTTGAAATGCTGCGGTGCAGCATGTATATTCCGATCATCAGCAAGAAGCGGCCTCCCCCGCTAAACCCGAAAGGACAAGATCATGACCAAGACCACCGATTTCACCACCATGTTCAAGGATGTCATGGGCAACTTCCCGGTCGACGCCAAGGCCATGGAAGAGGCGTTCAAGAGCCAGGCTGCCCTGAGCGAAAAGCTGTCGGGCGTTGCCCTGTCGGCCGCCGAGAAGTCGGCTGAAATCTCCAGCAAATGGACCAAGGAAACCCTCGCCAAACTGAGCGAGATGTCCAAGGCCAAGACCGAGCCCGCCGATTACGCCAAGGCCGTGACCGATTTCGCCTCGGCCAACGCCGAAGTGGCCGCCGAGCACCTCGCCGCCTTCGCCGAAGTCGCCAAGAAAGTGCAGATGGAAACCGTCGAACTGCTGCTCGCCTCGGGCAAGACCATGCAGGAAGATGCCGCCGCCGCCGTCAAGAAGGCCACCGACGAAGTGACCGCCGCGGCCAAGAAAGCGACCACCGCCAAGTAAGGCGCGCAGACAACTGGATTTCGCGTCCCATCCCCTCCCAAACGGGACGCGACATTGAAGGGCGGGCCGAGAGGCTCGCCCTTTCATTTTACCGCGTCTGCGTCTAAGCTTTGCCCCAGCGCTGCACCGGTGCTGCACCCTGTTGGAGGTTTTACCTTGGCCGACGCGACACAACCGCTCCTGATAAAACGCTACGCAAGCCGTCGTCTTTATAACACCGAGACCTCGGATTACGTGACACTCGAGGATATCGCGGGCTTCATCCGCGCCGGGCGCGAGGTGCAGATCATCGACCTGAAATCCGGCGACGATCTTACCCGGCAATACCTGCTTCAGATCGTCGCCGAACACGAAAGCCGCGGCCAGAGCGTGCTGCCGATCAACGTTCTCACCGATCTCGTGCGCAGCTATACGACTCAGGCCACCAGCGTTGTGCCGGAATTTCTCGCCGCCAGCTTCGAGATGCTGCGCGACGGGCAATCCAAGATGCTGGAAAACATGACCAAGGCCAACCCGCTCGCCGCGATGCCCGGCATGGAGGCGATGCGCAAGCAGCAAGAGGCGTTCATGAAGGCGATGACCGGCGGGCTTGGCGGGCTTGGCAGCACCGGGCCGGGCAGGGGCCGCGACGAGGATGACAGCGCCGAGGAGGCCCCGGCGGGCGACGATCTCGACGCGATCCGCAAGCAGCTTGCCGAATTGCAGGACAAGCTCTCGAAACTCGACAAATAGCGCGATGGTCGAGAAAAGCGGCCGTATCACGCTCTGGGGGATCGAGGTGTTCATGGTCGCCGCCGACGAGCGGTCGATCTCTGCCGCCGCGCGTCGCCTTGGTGCCAGCCCCTCGGCCGTGAGCCAGCAATTGACCAATCTCGAAGGCGCGGTGGGGGCCACGCTTTTGCAACGCAACGCGCGCCCCATCCGCCTCACGCCCGCGGGCGAGATCATGCACCGCCGCGCACAGGCGATCCTCAACGAGGCGGCGCAGGCGCGGGCCGAACTGGCGATGTCGCATCTCTCGACGCTCACCCGCTTTCGCCTCGGCATGATCGAGGATCTCGAGGCCGATGTGACGCCGCAATTGCTCACCCATATGGCGGGCGAATTGAAGGGCTGCCAGTTCCTGCTCGAGACCGGGGCCAGCCATCACCTTTACGATCAGCTTGATGCGCGCGCCCTCGACATCATCGTATCGGCGCAGCTTGGCGATGGGGCTGAGTGGACCGAGGTCCACCCGGTGCTGCGCGAACGCTTTGTCGCCGTCGCCCCGCGCGGCGCGATCCGCGCGGGCGGCGACATCCTGCGCCAGCTCAAGCGCCTGCCGCTGATCCAGTATACCCAGCGCCATTACATGGGGCGGCTGATCTCGGCGCATCTCGCGCGCGAGGGGCTGACCCTGCCTTACCGGTTCGAGCTTGACAGCTATCATTCGATCCTGGCGCTGGTCGGGCAGGGCACGGGCTGGTCGATCCTCACGCCGCTGGCGCTGATGCGCGCGCGGCGATTCGCCAACCAGATCGACGTGATGGACCTGCCGCTTGCCCCGCTCACCCGCACCATCGCGGTGACCGCGCGCAAGGGCATCCTGCAAGACATGCCCGCCACCATCGCCGCGCGGCTCAAACCGGTGCTGCAAGAGAGCATCATCACCCCGGCCATCGCGGCGCATCCGTTTCTCGCGGACGGGGTGACGATCCTATGATTGGCCGCGCCGCGCGGCGAAAAACGCCCTGAGCAGCGCCTCCGCCTCGGTTGCGGCGATCCCCTCGTAGACCTCGGGCACATGGTGGCATTGCGGATGCGCAAACACCCGCGCCCCCTGCGCCACCCCGCCGGATTTGGGATCATCCGCGCCATAATAAAGCCGCGCGATCCGCGCGGCGGAAATGGCGGCGGCGCACATCGCGCAAGGCTCCAGCGTGACATAAAGCGCGTGCCCCACCAGCCGCTCGGACCCGGCCACGCCACAGGCGGCGCGGATCGCGAGGATCTCGGCATGGGCGGTGGGGTCGCGCAACTCGCGCGTGCGGTTGCCCGCGCGCGCGACGATCGCGCCCGAGGGCGCGACCACCACCGCGCCCACCGGCACCTCGCCGCGCCGGGCGGCGGCCTGCGCCTCTGCAAGCGCGGCCTGCATCGGGCCTTGGCATGTCATAACCGGCTTGTGGCGCGCGTATCGCCCTTTCGCAAGCCCCGGCTTTGCGCTATGGCCGCCACCATGAACACCACCCTCCCCACAGAAGGCGAGCGTATCGCCAAGGTTATCGCCCGCGCCGGGCGCGCCAGCCGCCGCGAGGCCGAACGCCTGATCGAGGCGGGCCGCGTCACCGTGAACGGGCAAAAGATCACGCGGCCCGCGCTCAACGTCACGGCCGCCGACCGTATCGTGGTGGATGGCCGCCCGCTTGACGCGCCCGAGCCTGCCCGCCTCTGGCTCTATCACAAGCCCAAGGGCCGCGTGACCACCTCGCGCGACGAAAAGGGCCGTCCCACCATCTATGACGATCTCCCCGAGGATATGCCCCGCGTCATGAGCGTGGGCAGACTCGATCTCAATTCCGAGGGGCTTTTGCTGCTCACCAATGATGGCGCGCTCAAGCGCCGCCTGGAACTGCCCTCTACCGGCTGGCTGCGCCGCTACCGCGTGCGCGTCAACGGCACGCCGACGGAGGCCACTTTTGATCCGCTGCGCCGGGGCCTCACGCTCGATGGCGAGCGATTTCAGCCGATGCTCGTCACCCTCGACCGCCAGAAGGGTGCCAATGCCTGGGCTACCGTCTCGATCCGCGAGGGCAAGAACCGCGAGATCCGCCGCGCGATGGAGGCGGTGGGGCTGGTCGTGAACCGTCTCATCCGGCTTTCCTACGGGCCGTTCCAGCTTGGCAATCTCGCCCCCGGCGCGGTCGAGGAAATCCGCCCCCGCGTGCTGCGCGACCAGCTTGGCCTCACCGCCCCCGACGCCCCCGCGCCGATCAAGCCAAGGCCCAAGCCCGACCGCACCCGCCGCCCGCGCCCCTGACTTCATCTTGCCCTAAATACTCCGGGGGTGTGGGGGCTGGCCCCCACTTGATCCTGCGTGTGGGGGCTGGCCCCCACGCCGCCCTCACAACTCGATCGCCGCCATAACCTCCGGTTCGATCACCTCCACCCCCGGTAGCGCCTCGGCCAGCGCCGCCGCCGATTGCTCCATTACCGGGAAGGTGCGGTAATGGCACGGGATCACCACCTTGAAATCAAAGAATGTCCTGGCCGCATAGGCGGCACGCGCCATGTCCATGGTGAAATACCCGCCTGCGCAGAGGATACCGATATCGGGGTGGTGCAGATCGTTGAACACGCCCATATCGGCCATCACATCGGTATCGCCCGAGACATAGATCACCCGTCCCTCGCCCGCGATCATGTAGCCGCATTCGCTTCCCGTTACCTGCGGGCCGTCGGGCGTGGCGATGGAGGTGGAATGCGTGGCATGGACCATCGTCACCTTGACGCCTCCCAGATCGACCGTGCCACCCTTGTTGAAGCCCGTGGTCTCGATCCCCTCTTTCTCGGCCCAGAACGACATCAGGTCATATTGTCCCACCACCGGCACGCCAAGCCGTTTGGCCAGCGGCAGCACATCGGCGACATGGTCGAAATGCGCGTGGGTGACAAGGATATGTGTGGCCCCCGTGCTGGCCGCGTCGTGCTGATCCTCGGCCAGCATCGGGTTGCCGTTGAGCCACGGATCGAGCAGGATCACTTGCCCGCCGATCTCGATGCGGAATGAGCTGTGGCCAAGCCAGATGATACGCATGGGGGTCTCCTGTCGTGTTTGTGTCAAAGCGATGCGCGCATGGTGCCAGATCTGCCCCGGCTTGTCATCCGGTGCAAGGGCGGTGGGGGGCTTTAAGGGCCTTGAAGGGGGCGTTCGATGTGATGCGATGAGCCGCGCGGGTGCCCGCCCGCCGGACGGGCGCTCGCGCGGCGGCGCGCCAAGGCGCGCCTTGTTCCGCGCGGGGGACAGAAAGCGAATGGCGGCTCCAGGCCAGCCCCCCGCAAACCCGCGCGCCGCCAGCGACGGGGGCACCGCTTGCCTCTGGCCGCGCGCGCGGGTAAATGCAGGCCAGCCGCAACATGGAGGGGCTGCATGTCCATCGACCTTGAAACCGCCGCCCGCGTGGCCAAGCTCGCCCGCATCCGCGTGGACGAGGACGCGCTTCCCGCGCTGGCACAGGAATTCAACACCATCCTCGGCTTTATCGAGCAGTTGAACGAGGTCGATGTGACGGGGGTCGAGCCGATGACATCCGTCACGCCCATGCGCCTCAAGCGCCGCGCCGATGTGGTTACCGATGGCGACCGGCAGGCCGAGATCCTGTCCAATGCGCCCGATGCGCGCGAGGGATTCTTTGCCGTGCCGAAAGTGGTGGAATGAGCATGACCGATCTCAACACGCTGACCATTGCCGAGGCCCGCGACGCGCTGCGAAAGGGCGAGGTGACGAGCCTTGATCTGACCGAGGCCTGCCTTGCCGCCACTGAGGGCGCGGGCGCTCTCAATGCCTTTGTCCACCCCACCCCCGATCTCGCGCGCGATCAGGCGCGGGCGGCGGATGCGCGGATCGCCAAGGGCGACGCGCCCGCCATGTGCGGCATCCCGCTGGGGATCAAGGATCTTTTCTGCACCAAGGGCGTGCCCTCTCAGGCCGCCAGCCGCATCCTGCAAGGATTCAAGCCGGAATACGAATCGACCGTCACGCAGAACCTCTTTGACGCGGGCGCGGTGATGCTGGGCAAGCTCAACATGGACGAGTTTGCGATGGGGTCCAGCAACGAGACCTCCTGCTATGGCAATGTGGTCAATCCGTGGCGGCGCGCGGGTGACGCGACGCCGCTCACGCCGGGCGGGTCTTCGGGCGGCTCGGCGGCGGCGGTGGCCGCCGATCTTTGCCTTGCCGCGACCGGCACCGATACCGGCGGCTCGATCCGCCAGCCTGCGGCCTTTGCAGGCATCACCGGCATAAAGCCCACCTACGGCCGCTGCTCGCGCTGGGGGATCGTGGCCTTTGCCTCCTCGCTCGATCAGGCCGGACCGATGACCAAATCGGTGCGCGACGCGGCGATCATGCTGGAGGCCATGTGCGGCCACGACCCCAAGGACAGCACCTCCGCCGATTATCCGGTTCCGAACTTCGAAGCCGCGCTTTCGGGGGATATCCGGGGCAAGGTGATCGGGATTCCTAAAGAATACCGCATGGACGGTATGCCCGCCGAGATCGGGAAACTGTGGTCCGACGGCGCGCAGATGCTGCGCGACGCAGGCGCGGAAATCCGCGACATCTCGCTGCCGCATACCAAATACGCGCTGCCCGCCTATTACGTGATCGCCCCCGCCGAGGCGTCAAGCAATCTCGCGCGCTATGACGGCGTGCGCTATGGCCACCGGGCGAAACTGGCACAGGGCGACGGCATCACCGAGATGTATGAGAAGACCCGTGCCGAAGGATTCGGGCCAGAGGTGCAGCGCCGGGTGATGGTGGGCACCTATGTGCTCTCGGCCGGGTTCTACGACGCCTATTACAACCGCGCGCGCAAGGTCCGCACGCTCATCAAGCGCGACTTTGAGGAGGTGTTCGCCACTGGCGTCGATGCGATCCTCACGCCCGCCACCCCCTCGGCGGCTTTTGGCTTGGGCGAGATGACCAATGCCGATCCGGTGCAGATGTATCTCAACGACGTGTTCACCGTGACGGTGAACCTCGCCGGGCTGCCTGGAATCGCGCTGCCTGCGGGGCTGGATGCCAAGGGCCTGCCGCTGGGGCTGCAACTGATCGGGCGGCCATGGCAAGAGGGCGATCTGCTCAACACCGCCTACGCGCTGGAGCGCGCGGCGGGGTTTGTGGCCAAGCCCGCGAAATGGTGGTAAACCCCCTTGCGACAAACGCATTTGGCAGGATGACGGATATGCGGCTTACGCTTGGTTTTCTGGCGATGACGGCGCTCGCCGCCTGTGCCCCGGCGATCCCCGACAGCGGGGCCGGGGTCGATACCGGGAGCGGCGTCGGCTTCAAGGATTATACCGCCTATCAACTCGAGAAGGCCGCGCGCGAGGCGGCGCTGGCAGGCGCGGCCCTGCCACCGGCGGGCGCGGTCTCGTCAGAGCCGCTCGACGCCACCGGCGGCGCGACAGCCGCCGCCCGTGACCCGGAGGCCGCAAGAATCGCCGCCGAGGCGCGCGCCGCGCTTGAGGCCGCCGGACCGGGTGCGGCCCCGGTGCAGGCCAGCCCCGGCAACCCGCCGCCCGCGGTGGTCAACGGCGTGGGGATCTCGCGCGAGAACAGCTTTGACGCGGTCGATGCCGAGCGCTCGATCGAAGAGGACGCTGCCCGCATCGCCCGCAACCGCGCGCAATACGAGGTGATCCAGCCCGAGGCGATCGGCGGGCGCCCCGGCGATGTCGGCCCCAATATCGTGGAATACGCGCTGGCCACCAAGCATCCCGTCGGCACACAGATGTATAGCCGCGGCGGGATCGGGGCGATCGGCGCGGCGGCTCGGCATGAGCGCAACTGCGCAGGCTACGCCTCGCCCGATCTCGCGCAACTCGATTTCCTGCGCAAGGGCGGGCCCGAGCGCGACCGGATGTCGCTCGATCCCGATGGCGATGGCTATGCCTGCGGCTGGAACCCGGCCCCGTTCCGCCGTGCGCTCTCCAACTGATCCTGCGCCGCATCCTTCGCCCAATCACGGCCCCCGCCGGGGCGGGCTTGTGCCCGATCTGATCGTGCTGCACCACACCGCGATGGCCACGCCCGAGGCCGCCCTCGCGCGGCTCTGCGATCCGGGGCCGGAAGTGTCGGCGCATTACCTGATCTGCGAACGGGGCCGCTGCTGGCAATTGGTCGCTGAGGAGGCCCGTGCCTGGCATGCCGGGGCCGGGCGGTGGGGTGACGCGGGGGATGTCAATTCGCGCTCCATCGGGATCGAGCTGGCCAATCGTGGCGACCATCCCTATCCCGCGCCGCAAATGGCGGCGCTGCGCGCGCTGATGGCGGGGGTCATGGCGCGCTGGGCAATCCCGCCCCACCGGGTGATCGCGCATTCCGACATGGCGCCGGGGCGAAAATCCGATCCCGGCCCGCGCTTTGACTGGCGCGCGCTGGCGCGCGACGGGCTGTCGGTCTGGTCTGACGTGGTGGGGCAGGGGGCGCAGGGAGCGCGGGGGGCGAAGGGAGGGCAGGGGGCCGCGTGGGAGGATTTTCTGCGCGACGCCGCGCGCTTTGGCTATCCGGTGGCGGAGACCCCACCCCAAACGGTGCTCGACGCCTTTCGCCTGCGCTTTCGCCCGCATCACACCGGGCCGCTTGATGGCACCGATTGCGCGCGAATTGCCGATCTTGCCGCGCGCTTTCCCGTTGACCGGGGGGGGGCGAGCGCCTAAGCCGGGCCTCGCGCGGAGGGCCGGATGGCCGCGACATCCCCGACAAGGGCGGTGGCGAGGAAAGTCCGGACTCCACAAGACGACGGTGCCGGGTAACGCCCGGCCGGGGCAACCCGAGGGAAAGCGCCACAGAGAAGAGACCGCCCTCGCATCGCGCGGGGGCAAGGGTGAAACGGTGGGGTAAGAGCNNCCACCGGGAGCAATGCCGAATAGGGACCGCGCGCGGGGCACAGGTCGGGCAACCGATACCGCCCGCAGGCCACGTCTTGGCCCGGCGGTCCGGGTAGGCAGCCAGAGGCGCGCGGGCAACCGCGTGTCAAGACGAATGGTCATCCGAAGGGGGCTTTGCGCCCCCTGGACAGAATCCGGCTTACAGGCCCTCCGCGCGCCTTTTCATTTTCCACGGTCAGGCTACAACCGCCGTCATGCCCTATCACTGGACCAAACCACCCCAAGGCGCAGACCCGCATATCGAGCTGGCGCTCTGGCCGCACCGGTCGCTGCCGCGCCGGGGCTTTGCGGCCTTCGTGCTGGCCACCTTCATCCTCATCACCCTGCCGCTTTTCCCGCTTCTGGGAACGGTGGTGCTGTGGGGGCTCTTGCCGTTCCTTCTGCTGGCGGTGGGCGGCATCTGGTGGGCGCTCGAGACCACCTATCGCAGCGCGCGCCTGCGCGAGGTGCTTACCCTCACGCCCGAGAGCGTGCGCCTTGTGCGCACCAACCCGCGCGGCGATGTGCAGGAGTGGCTGTGCAACCGCTACTGGGCGCGGCTGCGGATGCATCCCAAGGGCGGGCCGGTGCCGCATTACCTAACGCTCGCGGGCAATGGCCGCGAGGTCGAGATCGGCGCGTTCCTGTCCGAGCATGAGCGCAAGACGCTCCACGGCGAATTGGCCGACGCCCTGCGCCCACCCGCGCCGGTGGCAGGGTGAGGTCTTGGCCTGATGCCGCGATTCAGGGAAAGGCCCCCCGCTTACAAAACCCGGTCAAGCACCGTCTCCAGCCGCTTCATCGCCCCCGCCACGTCATAAAGCTTGTCCAGCCCGAAGAGCCCCAGCCGGAAGGTGCGAAACCCCTCCGGCTCGCCCACCTGCAAGGGCACGCCGGCGGCGATCTGCATCCCCTCTGCGGCGAATTTGCGACCGTTCTGGATATCGGGATCGCTCGTATAGCTTACCACCACCCCCGGCGCGCCAAAGCCATCGGCGGCGACTGAGGTCACGCCGCGCGCCTTGAGCATCGCCCGCACACCGTTGCCCAACGCCCATTGCGCCTCGCGCAGCCGCTCGAACCCGTAATCGCGCGTCTCGATCATCGTGTCGCGGAAGGCGCGCAGCGCATCCGTGGGCATGGTGGCGTGATAGGCGTGGCCGCCCTCCTCATAGGCCTGCATGATCGCGCGCCATTTCCTGAGATCGAGCGCGAAACTGTCCGATGTGGTCTCGGCCAATCGCGCCAACGCGCGCGCCGACATCATCACCAGCCCGGCCGAGGGCGAGGCCGACCAGCCCTTTTGCGGCGCGGAGATGAGCACATCGACGCCGGTGGCCTTCATGTCCACCCAGGCGCAGCCCGATGCGATGCAATCAAGCACCATCAGCGCGCCCACCTCATGCGCGGCCTCTGCCAATGCCGTCACATAGTCATCCGGCAGGATCAGCCCGGCGGAGGTTTCCACATGCGGGGCAAAGACCACGTCCGGTTTCGCCTCGCGGATTTTCGCCACCACCTCCTCGATGGGCGCGGGCGCGAATGGCGTGGTGGCACCATTGCCGGTCTGGCGCGCCATGCAAACGGTGGTGTCAGACGTGAAGCCGCCCGCGTCGAAAATCTGGCTCCAGCGATAGGAAAACCAGCCGTTGCGCACGATCAGGGCATGTGCCCCGCGCCCGAATTGCCGCGCCACCGCCTCCATCGCATAAGAGCCGCCACCGGGCACGAGCGCCACCGCATCGGCGGCATAGACCTCTTTGAGCATGGATGAGATATCGCGCATAACCTGCTGAAAGGATTTGCTCATATGGTTCAGGGAACGGTCGGTGAACACGACCGAATATTCCAACAGGCCGTCGGGATCGACCGAATCGAGAAGGGCGGGCATGGGGCGGCTCCTGTTGTTGTCTTGGGTGCCAGACTGCGCAAGGCGCGTGAGAATGTCCACGCCTCTCTTGATCTTACCACGCTTTCCACCAGCGCTGCCAGTGATGGGCCAGCGCCTCGGGTGCCTCGGCAAAAAGCCTTTCCCCAAGGCGCAGCGCCTCGGCCTCGAGCCGCGCCATCTCTGCCGCGATGGGGGCCTGCATCGCCGCCACGGCCCCGGTCGGGAAATCCCCCTCTGCCAGATGCGCGCGCATGTCGTTCAGGTCGTGATGATCGCCCAGAACCTCTCCCAGAGCCTTGGCGAGCGCACGCTGCGGCGCGATTTTCCGGGGCCGGATCGGGCACAGCAGTTGTGCGTGATACCAATGGTATTTCACCGGTTTGCGCCAGTCGTGGAACGCCTCGGGCGTGCCGCTTTCCCGCGCGCGCCCCAGCCCGCGCCACCCCTGCGCATAGGTCTTTTGCAGCCCCTTGCGGGCGGGGGCAAAGCCCTTGGCCGTCAGGTGCCAGCCAGCGACGCGCGCGCGCGCCCCGACGAGGATCGCGCGGAACGCCGCGATGTCGGCGTTGCGGTCGGTGACCAGGCGGGGCAGGGCCTCACCCTCGAATGCCGCGCGGACCCTCGCCAGCGCCTGCGCGTCCAGCCCCTCGGGCGCGGCCCTTTCCAGCCGGTCGAGCGTTTCCAGACCCGCGCCGCCCGCGCGCAGCGATTCCAGCGCCTTGGCGGCGTCCCGAAACGCGGCGTTTTCCTCTTCGAATCCGGGAAAGGCAGGGCGCACAAGGCGGATCAGGCCGCGCAATTTCTTGCAGCGCGCGCGCCCCTCGTGAATGCCCTCCGCGTTCTCGCCGGGGCGTGCAACAGCCTCAAGCGCACGGTCGATCTGTTCGGCCGCGATCCGGCGGAGGGCCGATTTCAGGGTAGTGTCGGATTTCTTGAGGCGGTATGGCATGTTCCAACGTCAGATAGGGGATCTCTGCGCGCACACAAGCCCCGCCTCAGCCGATTGGCCCCGGTCGCCGCTCCTCGGACAAAAGCACATTCGCCTCGACATTGCCCACCCCCGGCAGCGTCATGATCCGGCGGCGCAGCACGCGCTCGAAATCGGGGATATCGCGCGCCACCACCCGCAGCCGGTAATCATAAAGCCCCAGGATATGCTCGACCGTCTGCACCTCGGGGATGGCCGAGACCGCTCGCTCGAAATCCTCCAGACTGACCCGGCCCTTGGTCGCCAGCTTGATACCGAGAAATACCGTGACCCCGAACCCAAGCTTTTCGTGATCGAGATCAAGGCGTTGCCCCTTGATGACCCCGTTATCATAAAGCCGCCTGATGCGCCGCCACGCGGCGGGCTGCGACAGGCCAAGGCGGCGGCCGATGGCGCTTGCCGATTGGGTGGCATCCTCCGTCAGCGCGCGCAGGATCAGCCGGTCGGTGGTATCAAGCGCGATCATACCGGCAGCACCTCGTCGGACTTGATCCGCGCGACATGCATCAATGCCTCGATATCGGTGATATGCGGCAGGGTCAGGATCGCGCTGCGGTAAAGCTGCTGATAATGCGCCATGTCGCGCGCGATGACCGAGAGGCGCAGATCCACGCGCCCCAGAAAAGTTTGTATTTCAATAACTTCTGGCACGTTCCTTGCGTGATGGATGAACTCGTCAAAGGCGCGCGGCTGGGTCTTGTCAAGGGCCAGGCGCAAGGACACCTCGACCTCGTAGCCAAGCGCGCGCCAATCGACCACCGCACGATTGGCGCGGATGATCCCGGCGGCGCGCAGCCGGTCGAGCCGCCGCGCGCAGGTGGCAGGCGCAAGGCCCACACGCTCGGCCAGTTCGGAAGGGCCAAGATGGGGGGCGTGCTGATACTGTCGCAGCAAACGGCGATCCATGTCATCGAGCATGATATTTTCATTTTTTTGTCGTATGTGTATGATATAGTGAGAAATGGCGCGAATAAACCGCTATTTGCAAACGCACTCACCACGCTTTCGGCGTAATCTCCGCCCCAGTCAACACCATCTCAAAGGAGACCGCCATGCGCGTCTATTATGATCGCGATTGCGATATCAACCTTATCAAGGACACGAAGGTTGCCATTCTCGGCTATGGCAGCCAGGGCCACGCCCACGCGCTCAACCTTCGGGATTCCGGGGCAAAAAATCTTGTCGTCGCGCTGCGCGAAGGCTCCAGATCCGCCCGCAAGGCCGAGGCCGAGGGCCTCACCGTCATGGGCATTGCCGAGGCCGCCGCATGGTGCGACCTGATGATGTTCACCATGCCTGACGAATTGCAGGGCGAGACCTATCGCAAATACGTCCATGACAATATCCGCCCCGGCGCGGCGATTGCCTTTGCCCACGGGCTCAACATCCATTTCGGCCTGATCGAGCCGAAAGAGGGTGTGGATGTCATCATGATGGCCCCCAAGGGCCCCGGCCACACGGTGCGCGCCGAGTTCGTCAAGGGCGGCGGCGTGCCCTGCCTTGTCGCTGTGGACAAAGATGCCTCGGGCAAGGCGTTGGAACTGGCGCTGTCCTATTGCTCGGCGATCGGCGGCGGGCGCTCGGGGATCATCGAGACCAATTTCCGCGAAGAATGCGAAACCGACCTTTTCGGCGAACAGGCGGTGCTTTGTGGCGGGCTGGTCGAGCTCATTCGCATGGGCTTCGAGACGCTGGTGGAGGCGGGCTATGCCCCTGAAATGGCTTACTTTGAGTGCCTGCACGAGGTGAAGCTCATCGTCGATCTGATCTACGAGGGCGGCATTGCCAACATGAACTACTCGATCTCCAACA
>DISF01000061.1 GCA_002421985.1 Roseovarius sp. UBA6217
ATGGGGCATAGCCGTCGCATACCAAGTATCGCATATCGACGACCTCCAGATGGCGGCCTTGATGCGGGAGGTCGTCAATCGCCTCTACACTTTCCACATGCGGCGCGACGATCCGGCTTTTCGGGACCATCTCGATCGCTGGATGACCGCATCGATCAAATGGGACAACCCGGTGCTGGACACAGCCTTTCTCGAGGCTGTGGCCGAACTGGGGTCAGGCCCGAAGCCCTGAGGCCTTTGGCGGCTTGGCGCTGCCGACGCTCGAACCGGATGCTCGACCTGCAATGATGGCATGAGCATCACCGTTAGGAGAGTGAGAGAAAGGCTGGTTGCTTTCGCGACGGGTTGAGGGCTGGGAGAGTGGCTCCCGGCGCCTGTCACGGGAGATAGCCGATGGGCGTTGTAGAAGTTCTGGATCCGGTTGCGCCGACGCGGGCTGGTGGCTGGAAAGTGGATGTAAGCCGGGGTGAGCGCAACGGGCGTGTGTCGTCCGAATGGTTCAATCGGCCCGATGATGAGCGCTATCTGTCGCTCGACGATCTCTGGGCCGATGTGAAGGGTCGGTCTGAGCGCAGCCGCAGCCGGGTGGTGCAGACGGCAGACATCCGCGTCGAGGCCGCGCGCGACAACCCCGAGCGGTTGCACCTGATGCTGCCGAAAGCGCAAGAACCGGTCGCGCCGACGCATTGGGCCTTCGGCCAGCTGGCCAGCATCGTCGGCGCTCCGGCGTCATATCTGCGGCAGCTGCCAGCGCCGCTGGCGGGGATCAACCTGCAATACGGATTGGCCAACCACCGCGCCGAGCAGGTGAAGACCTTCGAGACAGAAGATGGTCGCACCGAACTGCGCGCAGTGACCGGCCCCGATTATGGCCGTTATCTGAACAGTCAAGCTGTCTCACCCGCCGCCGTCTGATCATTTTCATCGTCGCTGCGTCGAGCGCTGCCGCCAGACGGCAGTGACCTCTTGCGCATGCGCCGTTCCCAAAAAAGGAGTTTTCACCATGTCCGCCAGGATTCAATCCGGGGCGCGTGCGGATGTTTACACGCGCATCACCGAAGAGATCATAGCTGCAATCGATCAGGGAACCGGTGAGTGGCGCGCGCCCTGGTTTCACGATGGCACGAGTTCTGCCTCTCCGACCAATCTGGCGTCGGGCAAACGCTACCGGGGGATCAACACGCTGGCCCTGTGGGTTTCGGCCATGACCTTTGGCTATGGCGATGGTCTTTGGGGCACATACAAGCAATGGCAGGACGCCGGCGCCCAGGTCCGCAAGGGCGAGCGGTCCACGACGGTCGTGCTGTGGAAACCGACCCAATCTTCGGACCACGAAGACGACGCGGGCGAAGAGGTCGGCGGCCATCGCCGCATGATTGCCCGCGCATTTTCCGTGTTCAACGTCGCCCAGGTGGACGGTTACGCACGCGCCACGGTCGGAGCTCTGCCTGAAGATCAGCGGCTGGAACATGCTGATGCCTTCATCGCCAATCTCGGCATCAAGACGGAGTTCGGCGGTTGCGAGGCCTTTTATCTCCCCTCCCAGGATACGGCTTTCATGCCGGATTTCGCATCGTTCTGCGATCCTGCGTCGTTCTATGGGGTCTGGCTGCACGAGATGGGTCATGCATCGGGAGCAAAGCATCGGCTGGACCGAGATCTTTCAGGGCGGTTTGGGACCCAAGCCTATGCAGCTGAAGAATGTTGCGTGGAGATCCTCGCCGGTCTTGTTCTGGCTGATCTGGGCATCGCCCATCATCCGCGGCCCGACCATGCCGCCTATATCGCCTCGTGGCTGAAGGTCCTGAAGGAGGACCCGCGCGCCATTTTCACGGCGGCCAGCAAAGCGCAGCAAGCTGCGGACTGGATGCATTGCAAGCAGCCGGATGCGGACTCGGATTTCCAGCCTTCAATCGGCTTGGCGCAGGTGATGGATGCGGGCCAGCCTGGCCTTGCGGCTCTCGTCGCTGCGGCTTAGCAACGCGCGGATCTGAATATGCTGGGCAATCAGATCGTCGATCACCCTGCGGTTTTGTTCGTCGTGAAGTCGCGGGCAGGGCGGATGTTCAGCTACCGTCAGCCTTTGGGCTTTTGCCATGTCTTGCAGATCCGACAGGATCAACGGCGCGCGATTGGCCGATGCCCGGCTGACGCCAGCTTCGCGGGCCAGGTTGGCGACAGTCAATCGGCCGTCGGTTTGCAGGGGATTTCCGGACGAAAGGCGGTCCAATGCTGCGCGCAGAGCCTGTTCGGTGGTGCGACTGACGGGTTTCATGAGGGATCCTGCAAAAGGGGGCTGATCAGTTTGCGCATCCGGTCCCGATCCTGCCGGATCACGTCGCGCTGCAGCTTGGACAGGCGCTTGTCGCCCAGAACTGCTTCGGCACGGGCAATGGCGCCTTCCCATGCCGGCAAATGCGACCGGCCAATGCAGGAGTTCGGGCAGCGGTCGGGCGCACAGGCCGACAGCTTTGGCTGATCGGACGGTTCCTCCAATGCAGCAAGGCAAAGCGCACTGCTCCGTTCAAAGAAGCAATCATTCAGGATGCCGACATGCAGCGACCGGGCCAGATGGCCCAGCATGGCCTTCACTCGCTTGCTGTCGGCCAAAATGCCGGGCAGGGACCCCAACTGTTGCGCGACCCGCTCGAATTCCGCCGCGATGCGTGCCGCAGCGGGGCCGGCCAGTGGCTCGCTCCGCAATCGGGCCTCGTAATGGACGACGATATCATCGAGCTGACCCAGGTGCCGTTCCGCCTCGACCTCCTGCCGGAAGCCGCTGGCGGAGGCACCGGCGTAGCCGTCAAACATCGCCACCGAAGCATGCTTGTATTGGATCTTTCCTGCGATCACGCCGAAGGGCCGGTTGGCGATGTGCCAGGCCACTGTCCGGCGGAATTGACGGGTGTTGAAGACCCAGGCCCTGCCGTCCACCTGCGGGATCGCCGGGGTGTCTGCCGCGCCGAACTGACGGTCGAGGTGATCGCGATATTCGTTGATGCGGCGCACCACATGCGGCAGGCCCCGATCCTTGGCCGTCGCCCGATGGAGAACGGTCCAGATGCCGCCCCCGTTATCTTCGCCGGACCTATGGCTCGCAGCCAGGCGCTCGGCCACGAGAATGGCCCGGGCGGCGGGTGCGATCGTCACCCAGTCGGCCTGCTCCCCCTCGGGCCTGCGCCCTTTGTAAACCAGACTCCGGATCGCCAGACGCTCGGTCAGCCCGTCCGCGCTGCGGCTGCGCAAAAGGCTGCCGGGGCGCATCGCCTGCACTTCACCATCGCGCATGCCCGTCAGATAGGCGCAGAGGATGTAGGCTGCGGTCTGCAACTGCCGCTCTTCATGCGCCAGCGTGTGGGCGTCGAAGCGGCCCCGCCACGGCAGGCCGGTTTCAGGAAGGATGCTGATGGCTGTGTCCATGCCGCCGGGCTCGGACCCAAGATCGTTCAGCGCGTCGTGTAGCATGCGATAGACCACCTTGTTCTGGACGAGGCTGATCGGATGCGCGGAGATCCGGGAGGCGATGAGCTGCATGTTCAAAACCGGCCCATCGGGATTTCGCGCCCTCGCCTTGACTCCGCAAATCCCACCCATCTGTTCCGGGACGCTCCAGACGGGAATGCCGCGTCCGGCCCTTCGCCTGTCCTCGGTCCAGAGCGCGACACGGTCGGCCAGGCTTGGGACCCGGGGCGCACGCTTGCCGGTCGCGGCAGCAGCTTCGAGCCCGTCGAGTTCGACCCGGCCGGCCAGGATATCCGGTGCGAAGTCATCGACATAACGCAGCGACCAGTGCAGGAGGGCGCCGATCACAGGTTCAGGAATGCGGGGCGTGCGGTTTTCCGAAGGGCGCCCGCGGCAGCCTGCGACGGCGAAGGCGGCCCTGCCGTTCCAGGGCAGGAACGACAGGCCGCCATGGGTCAGGAACCGGGCCAACCGGTGCAACTGGAAGGCTGGCCGCAGACTGGCCGCCACCTGAGTTGGCAAGATCGGCCGGTTGGTCTGGAATGCCAACCAGTCATCCAGCAAAGGTTGATCGATGAGGGCGGGTGCGAAGCGCCCCTGACGGCCGTGCATGAAGGCCATGAACTGGCGGAGCATGGTGAGGGCGGTGCGTGCCTGCAAGGGTTGCAGCCGCCCGGCTGGGTCAGCGATGCGCTCGTTGAGCCAGGCGAAGATGTATTCCTTGGCCGTCAACCGTTCGACCGGGCAGTCGATCCCCGTGAAGTCAACCTTGCCTTGCACGGGACGCACCGGCACATGGAAGATGGCGGGGCTGAGGTCCCAGACGTCGTCGCCAAAACGCGACAGGGTCTCGACCGGTACGCCTTCGGTGATTTTCAGCCTTGCAAGCACGATGTCTTCGGCGGCCCGGATGGAGGAGGCCCTGTGCAGTCCGGGGGAGGGTTCCGGTCTCACAGCGCGGTCGCCTCGGCTGGCAGATAGAGCAGGGTCCCATCCTCCGCGGTGCCAAGGGCGCGCGCGGCGCCCACGGCCTGCGGCGGGAAGGATGGCAGAATCTGATGGGTGATCCGCGCATAGGCGCTTGCGAACTTCGCCGTCCAATCCTCGGCGTGCAGCGCGGAACGCTGGTCGGCCATGAAGCTTTGGAGGGCGAGAAGTGCCGGAAGTTTCGCCTCGGAGATCACGGCATTGCGGCACTCGAGGCAGCCCCAGAACGGCGTCGGGCAAGGCTTGCCTTCCGCGCCGAAGGGGCTGGCGAAGAAGTTGCCGCAGCGCGCGAGCCAGAGGTCCTGGGGATGCGGATCAGGCCGCGCATCTGCCCCATCCGATCCGGGCATTTCCTCCGGCCTTGCGTCGAAGGTCGCTGCTGTCTCGGCGCCGGGCACGATCCGTGCCGCGTCCAGAGCGTCGTTGAAAGCATCGGCAAGGGCGGCGTCATGGATATGGGCCAGGGCCGGGATTTCGGCATAGTGCCGCGCCGCCACCGCCACGCTATGGCCGACAGCGAACTGTTCCATCTGGCCGCCCGTACGGCGATACCACTCTGCCTTCTGCGTCTTGCGCAGCCGGGAAAGATTCAGATGTAGCGGCGCATCGTCGTCACCCGTCAGCCCGTGGTGTTTTACGAAGGCGTCGATGCCCTTTCTCATGTCCTCGCCGGCTGCCCGCAATCCCGCGACGGTCCATAAAACCCAAAGCCGATCCGTTTCCAGATGCCGCCGCGCCCGTTCCGTCAGGGCGATGGCCAGCCGGATCAACCCGCCCGGCGTCGCGCTCGAGCCATCCCTGACCCTGAGCCGTTTCCATTCCGACCCCCGTGCCCGCCGCTTGTGATAGACGATTTCGACATAGCCCTTCGTCGGATTGCAAAGGCAGTCTGCCTTGAGACGGATCAGGCTCTCCGCCTCCATGCCGGTTTCCAGCGACAAGAGGATCAGGAAGGCGGCCAGATCCATCGTTGCGAGATGAAAGCCCCGATGCGGACCCTCGATCCCGATATCGAGCTTGCGCCGTCCCGCCAGATTGGCAAACCGTTTGAAGACCGGGTGCCGGGTTCCGATCTGGCCATTGGCTGCGATTTCGGCGAGGACAGCATCACGATGGGCGCTCAGCATTGGACAGGCCGCGATCTGCACGGGATGTGGGGGAAGGTCTTCGGCAACGGCAATGCGGCTTCGTGCGTCGAGGATCTGGCCTCGCGCGGCAACTCTCAGCGCCGCGGCAATCCCGCTGCCATAGGCGTCCCGCGGGATGCTGCCCCCGACAAAACCATGACCAAGAAAGCGCAAGCGCGGCAAAAGTGCCTGCGGTAGCAGGTCTGGATGATCTTCTGACCCGACCCGGAGCACACCGATCAATGCCGCCAGCAGGTGGCGTTGATAGATCCTGCCCCCGGCCTCCCGCTCCAGCCAGCTCTCGTAATCATCAATCACCTCGACGGTCAGATCCATCAGCTTCCCCGGCATCTCGCCGCGTTCGGACAGGAAGCCCCAGAACCGGCGCAGATTGAGGAGCAGCCGCTGGACCGAGCGCCGGATCAGGCCCGGGCCCATTCGCAGGATGCGCGCCCGCACCAGAGGCGCGATTTCGGTGGTGAAGGCTGCTCCCGGCCATTCGGTCAGATCGACGACCAAGGAGCTGCCGTCTTCGATCACCAGTGCAAAGCGACGGGGTTCGATCGGCAGGACGGGGGAGGATTCATCATTCGCCGCCGGGTGCGGGAGTTGGGCACGCCGCCCGCGGCTCATCGGGCCTTCCCCTTCGACGCAATCCCGAGGTCGAAAGCGTCAACGGCAGCGTCGACGATCTCCTGGGCCTCGGCCAGATGGTCAAGGTAGATATAGGTGCTTTCGATCCTTGCATGCCCCATAAGCCGCTGGAGCTTCAGAAGCGGATCGCCGATCACCCGGCGCCATGCCGCGCCGAAGGGGCGGGCGGCCTCGCCCGTCACCCAGCCGATCTGTTCGCGCAACAGGAGGTTGAGCATATGGACGGCAAAGCTGTGGCGCAGCATATGCGGCGTGACGTGCATGTCCCTGAACCCCATCTCGCGGCAGCGCGCGCTGGCCCGCAGGAAGACGGCCTCCCAGGCCGCCATCGACATCGACCGCCCGTCCTCCGTCAGCCACAGGGTCAGTGGCGCACCCGTTGCCGCATCGACGAGCCGGTGCCGGTCCGCGGCGGAAAGCTGATCGACCGTCATGCGCGAGGCACATTCCGGCGGGCCGATCCGCAGCGCCCTGTGTTCGTATCCCGCGACCGCAATCGCGCGCTCGCTCAGCTGAACCATCCCTTTCCTGGGGTTGCGACCAAGCGATACATCGCGTTCGATCGCGACAAGGGCCCGCAATTCCGCGATCAGACGGACAGGCAGGCGGATCTCGCGCCCGCGGCCCCCTTTCGCGGTCGCAGCCGCCAGACGGAAAGCGACGGATTTGGCGGTTTGGCCTTGCATGGACGCCAAATCCGGCAGTTCCATCAGCATCAGGCTTGATGCCTCCTGCAAGCGCAGCCCGGTGGTGATCAGAAGTTCGGCGAAGAGCGCATTGCGCTCGCCATTGCGTCCGCGCCATGCGGGATCCTCTCTTCCGTCGGGCAACCTGCCGCGCAGGCCGACATCGCGGAAAGCCTTGAACCCTTCCAGATCGAGAAAGCGGACATCGCCTTTGCGGGCACCCCTTTCCCGCGCGGTGTTCGTGGCGCCGGGCTGGCTCAGTGCAGGCTTTGACGGATACGCCCAACTCTGCCGATAGGCGAAGGGCACTGATGTGATGATCTTTTCGTCCAACGCCCAGCGGTACAGCTTGTCCAGTGAAGCCACCGCCCGGTTCCAGGACGCGGCCGAGATGCGGAACGGCGGATCAGAAAGCCGTCTGGCTTCATGGTAGGCTGCGATATCTTCCCGGCACGCCGCCCAGAGGGATTTGCCGTCGCAGCGCTCCTGCAAAAAGCGCATCCAGACGAGGATGTCGCGGGCATAGGCGCGCAGGCTGTTCATCGACCGCACGCCGAGCGTCGGGCAGGCGCGAAAGAAGCGGTTGAGGTGATGATCATAGCTGCCGTCGTCCCCGAGGATGAACGGCATCCCGTCAACCAGACCAAGAAACGCTGCGCCAGCCTGTTCCTCAGCGGTGAGAGCCAGAGGGAGGCCGTCGCGTTTTGCGGTTCTGGAAAAAGAGGAGAGATCGGTGAAACAAAGCTGTGGCAAGGGACCTCCAGTCGGCAGCGAAATTTTTGCGGGGACGGGCTCGAGCCCGTCCCCGCAAAAATCCCGCCCCGGCGCAATAGGAACTACGGGGGAAATGATCAGGCCAAGTGTGTCGTCCATGAGTGACGGCTGTGAGACAGGTACGCAGTGTCAGGATAATGGCCGCATCCATGATTTCGAGCTGGTCGAGGCGGTGCNNGCACCGGCGACACGCGCTGGAAGGTGCCGGGCGTGCTCGACTGGTCGACCGGGGTCTACAACCCCGATGTCGAGATCAGCCGCGACACGACCACGCTCTATGCCTCGGACCGGGACGTCTTCCTGTTCCTGGTCGACGATCGCAACCCGATCGAGGCGGGCAAGCTGCCCGACGGTTCCCCTGATCTCTACTTTCGGGGCTTCTATTGCTGGAACTCGGAGGTCGGAGCCAAGACCCTCGGCATGGCGAGCTTCTACCTGCGGGCCGTCTGCCAGAACCGCAACCTCTGGGGCGTCGAGGATTTTCAGGAGATCCGGATCCGGCATTCGAAATACGCCGCCTCGCGTTTTGCCCATGAGGCAGCCCCGGCGCTGACGCGGTTTGCCAATTCCTCGCCGCAGGGTTTCGTGAACGGCATCAAGGCCGCGCGGCAGCAGATCGTGGCGCGCAGCGACGAGGATCGCGCGGATTTCCTGCGCAAGCGCGGATTCTCAAAAGCTGAATCCGGCAAGATCATCGACAAAGTGCTGATGGAAGAAGGCCGCCCGCCAGAGTCGATCTTCGACTTCGTGCAGGGCATCACGCGGCTTGCGCGCGACAAGGCCCAGCAGGACGCCCGCCTCGACATGGAAGGGCGCGCGAAGAAGCTCCTCGACCGGGTCGGTTGACGCCGGGCCCGACAATGCGACCGCCCTCGCGCGCGGCGGTCGCGCTTTCCCAATCCAGATGCATGCCACTGGCCCCGCCCCGAGAGGGCAGGGGGCTTTGGTGCGTGCAATTCAGAGAAACCCGCATGACACCCCAAGAAGAAACCGTCATCCTCGAGGCCCGCGACATCCTCGGCCGCTACCTCAGCCAGAACCCGGTCATCGGCAGCTGGCAGGCGCTGATGGACTATTGTGCTCTGACCGTCCGAGGTCCCATCGAGCGGTTCCACGTCCTCTATCTCGACCGCAAGAACCGCATTATCGCCGATGAGCTTTTGTCGACCGGCACGGTCGATCATGTCCCGGTCTATCCGCGCGAGGTGATCAAGCGGGCGCTGATGCTGAACGCCAGCGCCCTGATCCTGATCCACAATCACCCTTCGGGCGACCCGACGCCGTCGGAGGCTGATCTCAGCATGACCAGGGAGATCCAGAAGGGCTGCAAGTTTCTCGGCCTGACGCTGCATGACCACATCATCGTCGGTGCCGGGACGGAGCTGAGCCTGCGCGCTCTAGGCAAGCTCTGACGCGTCTTTCCGACCTGCCACCGTCGCCCGTTCGAGGAAGAGGGCGGCAGTTTGGTCTCTGACGGATGAGGCGGGGAGAGAGGCTTTCCGCGCCGTCGGAGATACTCCCATGTTCGACCTTCCCTTGCCGATCCACCCGACCGCCCGCGCGCGGGGCGTCCCACCGCATTTTCCGACTGGCAACGCAGACTCCAGTCATCCCTTCGCCCTGACCGTGTTGCGCCGCGCACCGACCGATCTGATGTCGGGCCGGGCTGCCCCGCTTGTCCTCGCCCGTTTCGCGACGCTCGCCGAGGCCATGCTGGGCGCAATCGACCATGCCGAGGGAACCGCCCCGGATGCAGCGCCCCAGCTTCTGGCCATCCTCGACCGTGACGCGCGCCTTGTGCTGGCCGGGGCCGCCAGCGACCACGCCATCGCCTGGTGCCACCCGGTGACGAGCGCGGCTGAGGCACGTGGCGTCGTGACCGAGGCGAGCCAGTTGCGCGCGCAGGCGGGCCGCGCATCCGCTTGGGGTGAGCCCAATCTGGCGCAACGGCTGCGCCACCGCGCCGATCTTCTCGATGCTCGGCTCGTCGACCCGCTCTGGCGCGCCTTTGCCTCCCGGGCGCTGCAGGTCGCTGCGTGAGGCCAGAGAGGCAGAGGAGGGCAGGGGGGATTTGGAGCTTGCCCCGGGGGAGAGAGATCGCCCGGCCCGGCTCCGATCCCTTCCCCATACCGGAGATACCCGATGAACCTGACTGAACCCACCCTCACGCCGCCGATGGCACCTCCGACCGTCGACAAGGGCCAGATCTTCGCCGCGCATGCCGCGCGCGCGGCACGGATCGAAGCGCTGCGCCCCGGCAACAAGGACCGCCTGTTTGACGGTCTCATGGCCGCCGGCATCACCCATGTCACCGTGACCTTCGACGGTGCCGGTGACAGCGGCCAGATCGAAAGCATTGGCGCCTGGGCGGGCGAGACGGCTGTCGACTCCCCCGCGACCGAAATCCCCTATGCCGCGCTGACCTGGGACGACCCCGAGGTCGAAATGCGCAGCCTGTCGCTGGAGGATGTCGTCGAGCAGCTGGCCTACGACTTCCTCTCCGACACCCATGGCGGCTGGGAGAACAACGACGGCGCTTACGGCGAGTTCTGCTTCGACGCTGCGGCTCGCTGCATCCACCTAGAGTTCAACGAGCGCTTCACCTCGTCGGAACTCCACACCCACGATTTCTGAGGGGGCGGCGATGGCACATCCCTATCACCACGCCCTGTCCTCGGTGAAGAAATGGGGCGGCACGGTCGATGATACATTGGCCATTCATTCTTGGATCGACAGCTCGAAAGCCCATTGTTCGGATTTTCGCCACAGAGCCATGTTTCACCATTCGGCTGGAATCTGGCTTTCGGAAGCGATTTTCGGCCCGACCCTCACGCTCTCGACCGGGCGCGTGATCCCGACCCGGTGGGTCGGCGAGCAGCATGTGAAGGAAGATCTCGGCTTCATCCCGAGCTTCGCCGACTGGGTGAAGGCCATCCGGCCCGAGCCTTGGATGGGCCGGACCGCGCGGATCGAAGCAAAGGTCGACCCGCATCTCGCCTCGCCCGTGGTCGAGGTCAGCTGACATGACTGATCCCGCATATCAGCGCCTTGGCCTGCCGGCGACGGCTTCGCCCTTCGCGGTCCTGCGGGCAGCGGTCCGGGCGCTGCACCCCGACACGCGCGCCGTGCGCGGCTTCCGGGCGGCGCGCAAGCGCTTCTACCGGCAGATGCTGTGTACGCATGCCGCGCGACAGGCGGCGGGCGATACGTCAACCGGCTGATCGCTTCCAACCACCCCTTCATTCCAACACAACGCCCGGTCGCCCGGCCGGGTTTCCCCATTCAGGAGGTCCCCATGGCGGATTATTTCACCCATTTCTCATGCCTGCTCGACGTTGGCACCCCCGACAAGGCCGCCCGCGCGCTCGCGCTGTTCCAGGAACTGCGCGCTGCGGATCAGGACGCCGACGACCCGGAGGTCGCGGGCCTCACACTCGTGCGCCAGGATGCGCCCGAGGGCAGAACCCTGTGGATCCATGATGACGACCACGGCGATGTCGAGGCGGTCATTCGCTTCGTGCTGCGCCTGGCCGAAGAGCTCGACCTTACCAGCCTATGGGGGTTTCAGTACGGTCTGAGCTGTTCCCGCCCGCGCCTCGACGCCTTCGGCGGTGGCGCACATGTCATCGATCTGGGCGCGCGCAAATCCATCGGCTGGACCAGCACGCAAGAATGGCTTGCCGCCGCGCTGATTGGGGAGGACGTCGATGCCTGAGGTTATCTGCACAACAGTCTACCAGTTTCCTGAACTCTCCGACGTTGCCAAGGACAAGGCCCGCAGCTGGTATCGCGAGCTTGGGCCCCACGACGATTGGTGGGATGCGGTCTACGAGGATTTTGAGCGCATCTGCGATATCCTCGGCATCCGCCTGAAGACCACCGCTGTCCGCCTGATGGGCGGCGGGACGCGGGCCAAGCCCTGCATCTGGTTCTCCGGCTTCTGGAGCCAGGGCGACGGTGCTTGCTTCGAAGGCTACTGGTCCCACGCGAAGGGCGCGGCTGCGCGCATCAGGGACTACGCGCCCAATGACGCGACGCTGCATGGCATAGCCGACCGGCTGCAGGCCATTCAGCGACGGAACTTCTACCAGCTCGCCACCGAGGTCAGCCATCGCGGGCGCTACTACCATGAATACACGATGTCCGTTGACGTCACGCGCGACAGCCAGACCTGGCAACCGCCGACCGAGGAGGCCGAAGAGATCGTGACCGAGGCGCTGCGTGATCTCGCCGACAACGATTCATTATGCACCTCATTCTAAGTGTTTGTAATCATTGGAAGTGTGGTTTGCCGGGGATCGCGACACGGGGCATTACGGTGCTTCAAGGCTTCTGCAACCGCATCACTTTTGAGGTCGACGACTTTTATCTGATGTGGTGCGTGCCGCATAACCTGTTCAGCCGGCAGGATTTTCTCCCTTATTAGCCAGCGGATGACGTGATGTGTCACACCCAGTTTCTCTGCCGCTTCGGCCATCGTCAGCCACCCGCCCTGTTTGTCGGCTGACGCGTAAGCTCGTATGCCATTGATCTTCCGGGTGGAGGAAACACGCTTCGCAGTCCAACTGTGATCGCACCCCGTGCGCAGGCTCATTCGGTTGAGCGTCGCCGCAATGTCACTATCACTCCAACGCCCGGCCATGGATCGGATCAAGGTCAAAGTATCTTCGGAAGTCACGCGGCCATGCTGACCGGGTTTGGGCTTCTTGACACGCAGCTGGGAGTGTTGGCCACCTTGCCAGTGGATGGTCAGGATCACCTCGCGACTTTGCTCATCGACGTCCACGACAATGTCTTTGATCAGCGTGCGCACCAGCCGTTGGCGGGTCCGTGCGCTGACGCCAGCCGCGTTCCAGGCCGCCGCCACGTCTTCAGCCAAGCCCTCAAGGTCGGGCGGTTCCACTGCGACGATGGGGGCCTCACCGACGTCAACGCGCATTTTGCACGCCTCGAGACGCTGCAGGGTAGCCTCCCAGTTCCGTTCAAGCGTTGCGGCAATAAGCCGGTTCTCGGGATCGCAGGCCGCATAGCGGCGCTCGGCCAGCCCAGCCTCATACTGCGCCTTCTGCAAGTCGAGTTCCGCAGCGCGTCGTCTTTCTTCGCTGGCCATTGTCAGCATTTGTTCTGCCTCCTTAGCTGCTTCTACCGCAACGGGCTGCACCACGCGAAGAATCTCTGCGGCAATCACCTTGTCGACCCCCGACCCGCCAAAACGAAGACATCGGTCATGGCCAAGCATCGTGTTCATGTAGTCGCATCGGTAGACCGGGTTCAGGGCCTGGCCGGGATAGGTGACCGTGAGACGGCATCCGCACCGGGCGCATGACAGCAAGCCGGAGAGCAGCGCGCGACCGCCGCGCCCAGACTTGACGCCGCCTTTTCGACCATGCGCATTGGTCGCAAGGTGGGCCAGATTGCGTTCGTATTCTTCCCAGCCAATGTAGCCTTCATGGTGATCCTTCAGGAAAACCTCCCATTCCTCCATCGGTTTGCCATGGCCGTAGGACTTGCGGGCTCGCCCGTCGACAATCTCGGCGCGCGGCCCGCTTTTCCCATAGGCATAGACGCCCGCATAGAACGGGTTCTTGAGCACAGAGATGACGTTGCGGTATCGAATTGGCATCCAATCAAATGAGGTCATGTACCGCCCTTCTGATGGGCGTGGAAAGAAGAGCTTGTCCTCCAGCAAGGACAGCAGAACCTGGCGACCGCTTTTCAGTTCCCGGAACCGGCTGAAGATCAGGTGGATGGCCTCTTGCACGCGCAGATCGGGATCGAACCCAAGGCCTGCGTCGCGGTGCCAGACATAGCCGATAGGTACGTTGATGCGCAGCTCTCCCCGTTTTGCCTTTGCTCGGGCGGCCTCGAGCATGCGCGCCCGAAGGATGCCAAGCTCGAACTCGCTGATCGTTCCCTTCATGCCGAGCAACAGTCGGTCATTGGGGGAGCAGGGATTGTAGACGCCGTCCTGGTCAATGACCCGGGCATCGGCCAGACCGCAGAGTTCCAGCAAGTGATGCCAGTCACGCCCGTTTCGGGCGAGACGCGAAGCGTCGAGGCAAAGCACTGCGCCTACATCTCCAGCGCAGAGCCAGGCGACGAGACGCTCGAAGCCCGGGCGAGCAACAGCGCCGCTGGCCGAGCGCCCGAGATCATCGTCGATGATCTCGACATGCTGGAATCCATGCCGACGGGCCGTGTTCACCAGGTCGTACTGACTCCGCTGGCTTTCAAGATTGTGCAAGACTTGGCTCTGCGTCGACTGCCGAACATAGACGACCGCCTTTCGCTTCAAGAGTGCGGGCGGAAGAGGGTTAAGCGCGTTCATGCGGTTCCTCCTTCCCGGCTGCTTCGGTCGCCTCCACCAGAAGGTTTGCGAGCGCCGCCAGGGCTGCTTCGCGCTGCCGCGGGCTCATTCCGCGCATCTTGTGGGAATCGAACGCCATGATCATTTGGCGCGAACTCTCGGGCGGATTTGATGTCGATCGCTTCATCGGGGGGAATCTCCAGAACTGAACTTACAGTCGAGGAGCATACACTTCCGCGATGAGTGGCGAGAAACTCGGCGAGTTCGGCAAGGGCGCTAAGCGAAACGCGCGCCTCGCCAATCGCCATGCCCACGCAGGCGACCGGATCGAGCATCCAGGTGGAAATCATGATGACATGCCCCGGCGCGGCTTCAACGCGCGCCACCGCACCGTTCCGAGACTGATCGACGCCTTCGCACCGCACCCGCCTCCCAAAAAGCGGATGGTAAGGGTAATGCACGGTCACAAACTCGCCGATATGGGCAGAATGACCCTGAGATGGCCCGCTGGCTCTACCGCCAGCTTGAGGCTGAATACGACCACCTCACCTCGGATGAGGCCATCGAGGAAGGGATCATCGTCAACGAGTACACCTTCACCGAAGCAGGGCGGCGGTTCGGGTGAGAGCGCACGGTTGAAAACTGTCAGAAACTTGCGCATATTTCTGACAAGGGAGCGATCATGGAGCGCATGGCCGAGAGCATCATGAACATCGCGACGACGTTGCCGGAGGGGGTGCCCTTGTCAGCGAAGGGGCTCTTGCACCTTGGCTCGCGCGCGGCGGTCGATCAAACGCTGTCGCGTCTTGCAGCGCGCGGCGAGTTGATCCGTGCGGGACGCGGCATCTACATGCGCCCGGTCCAAACACGCTTTGGTCCGCGCAGTCCGTCGGCTGAACAGGCGATTGAAGCGCTGGCTTTGCAGCGGGGCGAGACGATCGTCCCGAGCGGTGCTGCTGCGGCAAACGCTCTGGGCCTCACGACACAGGTGCCGGTCAAGTCGGTTTATCTCACCTCGGGGCGAAGCCGTGTGCTGAACCTTGGCCGGCAGGCAGTCGAACTGCGTCATGCGCCGCGCTGGCAGTTGGCCCTTGGGAGCAAGACATCAGGCCAGGTTGTCCGCGCTCTGGCTTGGCTTGGGCCGGATGAGGCTCCCAAGGCCCTGCAAATCCTGCGATCCAAGCTCACGGAGACGGCAAGGATTGAACTGATGTCCGCCGCGCCGCAGTTTCCGACTTGGCTGGCACGATTGGTCGGAAAGATGGTCCATGGCTGAGGCATTCCTGCGCCTCATTGCCAAAGACCGACTGGATGCTCTTGGCGTCGCAGCCGATCGGCTTGGCCGGCCAGCCCACCTCCTCGAAATTTCGCCGAAGCTGGGCGGCGCTTCGATTGACCCTTGGTGAGGACGGCCAGTTCATTTGGCCTTTACAGTTGGTCCATATGATCTATATTCGGGGCAATGGAGGACGACATGCAAGTCGCAGAAAAAACCCGAGAACCCGCACAGATCAACGCAGTCGCGCTGAAAGCCTATGCTCGTGTGGCCGATGCCTGGGGTCTCAGCCTCAAGGAAGCGGCTGGCCTTGCCGACATGTCAGAGAGCACCTGGAAGCGCGCCAAGAAGCCGGATTTCGCGGGGGAACTGACCAAGGATCAGCTTCTGCGGCTCAGTGCGGTGATCGGCATCTACAAATCACTCGAGCTCTATTTCTCCGAGCCGCTCGCGCGAAGCTGGTTCACCCGACCGAACACCGGCCCGCTGTTCGGGGGCAGCCGTCCGGTTGACACCGCCATCGACGGGGGCTTGCCGCAAATTCTCGCGGTGCGGACCTATCTTGACGCGTTGCGTGGTGGGGCATGAAGCAGACCGAGGTTTCTGATCGCGGTCTCGTCCGTCTTCTGCCCGCTACCTACCACAAGCCGCCATCTTTGCGCGGTCTCATCGATACCGATGACGAGATGGATATCCTGGCAGAGATCGAGGGGCTGACCAGTGGCCGGCTTCTGGCCGAGCGCGGGCGTAACCCGCATCTGGACCCGCGCGAGCTTGCCTGGCAACGCCGCAGCCGCGATTTGCGCATCTATGGTGACAGTCATGTCAACGCGGCCTTCACCTACACACGCGTCGGCGGAAACCGCTTCAACACCGAGGATCGCGGCGCGTGGTATTGCGCATGGGATGTGATGGTGTCCGTCAGCGAAGTGGCCTGGCACCGCACGCGCGAACTCGGCTTTACCGGCAGCTTCCATGACAGCGCTCGCTATGTGGAGTTGCTGGCGGATTTCATCGGCGTCTTCGACGACATGACCGACGAGCCGGGCCATCCCGCACTGCATCGGGATCCGGCTGTCGGATATCCCGAGGGCCAAAGCCTGGCCCAGCAGCTCCGTCGGGCTGGATCGCGGGGCCTCATCTACCCCTCGGTCCGGGCGCCTGCGCCGGGCGGGAATTGCTTGGTCTGCTTCGAGCCGCACGCGATCCAGAACGTCCGGCCGGGCGCATCCTGGGATCTTGTTTGGGATGGGACGCCGCACTATTCGATTACGGCTGTTGGCTGACCGGTGAGATTGCGGGTGCCCTTGAAGGTCTTGAGAGATGAATGCACCTGGCGAGACCTGCTCCGACGTGACGAACTTGAAGCCATGCGACCATCAGGCGTTCTTTGATGCTTTGGCTTCCCCGGCTTCACCGACCGAGGCGGTCCGTACCGCTTTTCGCCGGCGAAATGACTTCCCTTGTGGTCTGCCCGAAAGCGAGAAAGCCGAGGACTCATAGGCCACACGCGCCACTGTCGACCTCCGGCTTCGCGAATTCTTCCGGCACCATGATCCGATAGCGCGGGTGGATCCTGCCACCTCGGACCAAGGCGCGGTCGCCGCTGCCGAGGTCGAATGCCTGTGGGTCGATCCGTTTGCGCCAGGGATGGTCGTGGCGGTCAGCGAAAACGAAGAACAGGCGCTTGACCTTGATCTTCCGGCAGGCCTGCAGGAGGTCGGACAGCAATCTTGGGCGCAGGGTCGTCAGGCTCTCGAAGACCATGTCGAGCGTGTGGAAGCTTTCATGGTCGGGCAACTCGTCCATGGCCTCCAGGATCGCGCGCTCCGGCGTCGACATTGTCAGAACCCAGTCCCATGGCTGGCCAGTCGTTTTGCCTTCGATCACCCCCAGTTTCGGGTCAGCGAACAAGGAACGGGGGCGGGTTCCGATCTGGGCATCCATCGGCAGTTTCACCAGCCAGTTCGGGATACTGTCCCCATAGATCCCGATAGGAGCGCTCTCGCCGAGGCGCAGGTAATGGGCATGTCCCTGTTCGCCGAGCGCCGTGGTGCCTCCGACATGCAGGTCATGACCCATGATGTGCTGCGTGGACAGGATGCATGTCCTCCAGCCGATGCTGTTCGACGTCGGGGGGGCTGCGGTGCTGGGGAGGGGGCGGCGAAAGACGCCACGGGTGATGCGTTCGAGCCAGCCGCGCTTCACGTAGTCACGGAAGCTCTCATAGGCGATACCTTGCGAGACGAGCCACGCGGCATCGACCAGATACCCGGCCGGCACGGCATCGAGCAGTTGCTTCAGATTCTGTGATCTTGCGGCGTCCATGATGCCTAAAGTGACAGATTTTCAAAGAGCGCGCCATAGACTTCTTTGAGGGAGGTAATGCTTTAGCGTTATGAACGCTCCAAAGGTATGATTTCCAAAGAGCAAAGAGGTAGCCCAGGTGGTGGGAGGTCTGACGACACGGGGTTGAGCGACGGCGGCGACTTGCGGCGGTAGCCGAATGTCTATGCGGGCACCTTCCCGGCGTGCCGCCGGGACCAGGCCTTGGTCCTGCGGACTGGAGCCTACCTCTGCAGTCTCCCCCCCATGCGGGCAACAGTCCTTGGCGCGGGAAGGGAGGCGGGGGCTACTTGTTCCCGTCGATCCACTTCGACATCAGCCCCTTGTCGCGGAAGCACTCCTCCGGAACGGCGCGCCGTTTGATGCGCGCGAGCTTCTCCGCAAAGGCCACCTGCTTTGAGGTCGGCAGCCGATCCATGTCGGAGACCGGCTTCAGCCGGGCCTGAGCTTCGATCCAGTTGCTCAAAGACCGACGGTCTTGTTGAACCTCCCAGGACAACAGGGTCTGGTTGCGCAGGGCAAGCGAGCGCGCATAGGCAATCTGCTTAGGGGTCGCGGGCAGCGCGTATGTTGTGCTTTCCATGGGGGAACTCCCTGTCTGGCTTGGGTTTGAATATAGAACATAACAGGAACAAAATCAAGCCGCGTGTTGGGAGCACCAGTGTTCGAGAGGGAGAGAGGGGCCGGGAAAGATCAGGCCTGAGGGTGCCCGAGAGAGGGCGTCCGGGCCTGTCCCTGTCCCCCATTCCGGAGTTTCCCGATGACCTATCTCGCACCCGTTGCGCCTCCCGTTGCCGTTCCATCTCGTGATCCCGCGCCCGCGATCCTCACTGTCGCCGAAGTGCTGCAGCCCGATCTCGCCCAAGGCTTGTCTTATCCTGAACCCGG
>DISF01000032.1 GCA_002421985.1 Roseovarius sp. UBA6217
GGCCGCAATTCTACTTCCGCACGACCGATGTGACCGGCACGGTGAACCTGCCCGAGGGCACGGAGATGGTGATGCCCGGCGACAACCTCAAGTTCGAGGTCGAGCTGATCGCCCCCATCGCGATGGAAGACGGTCTGCGCTTCGCCATCCGCGAGGGCGGCCGCACCGTCGGCGCGGGCGTCGTGTCGAAGATCATCCAGTAACTACCCCTGAGGGTTCGACGAGGGAGGTCGGGTGGTCCGGCCTTCCTCCTATCAACTCCAAAGCCGCGAAAGGCTCAATCAATGCAAGGCCAGACCATTCGCATCCGGCTCAAGGCGTTCGATTACCGCGTGCTGGATGCCAGCACGGCGGAAATCGTGAACACCGCCAAGCGAACCGGCGCGCACGTGCGCGGACCGATCCCGCTGCCGAACAAGATCGAGAAATACACCGTTCTGCGTGGTCCCCACGTGAACAAGAAATCCCGCGACCAGTTCGAGATCCGCACCCACAAGCGGCTTCTCGATATCGTCGATCCCACCCCGCAGACCGTGGACGCGCTCATGAAGCTCGACCTTGCTGCCGGTGTGGATGTGCAGATTTCGGTTTGAGGAGGGCACGGTGATGTTGCGCTCTGGTGTGATCGCGAAAAAGGTCGGGATGACCCGGCTGTTCATGGAAGACGGCAAGCAGGTTCCTGTGACCGTTCTTCAACTCGACAAGCTTCAGGTGGTGGCGCAGCGCACCCCTGAGAAGCACGGCTATTCGGCCGTTCAACTGGGTGCCGGCACGGCCAAGGCCAAGCGCACGAGCCAGGCCATGCGCGGGCATTTCGCCGCCGCCAAGGTCGAGCCCAAGCGCCGCGTCGCGGAATTCCGCGTGGCCCCCGAGAACCTGATCGCCGTCGGTGAGGAAATCACCGCCGACCATTACTTCGCGGGTCAGTTCGTCGACGTGTCGGGCGTCTCCATCGGCAAGGGCTTTGCAGGGGCGATGAAGCGGCACAATTTCGGCGGTCTGCGGGCCAGCCACGGTGTCTCGGTCAGCCACCGTAGCCACGGCTCTACCGGTCAGTGTCAGGATCCGGGCCGCGTGTTCAAGGGCAAGAAGATGGCCGGCCATATGGGCGCCGCGCGCGTCACCACGCAGAACCTGCAAGTGGTGCGCACCGATGCCGAACGGGGCCTTATCATGATCAAGGGGGCCGTTCCCGGCTCCAAGGGCGGCTGGGTTACGATCAAGGATGCGGTGAAAAAGCCGTTCCCCGAGAACGCCATTCTGCCCGCTGCGTTGAAATCGGCAGCTGTTGAGGCGGCACGCGCCGCCGAAGAAGCAGCCGCCGCCGCGGCAGCCGAGGCCGAAGCCGAGGCCAAGCGTCTCGCCGAGGAGCAGGCCGCCACTGAGGCGCAAGCGCTCAAGCAGGCCGAGGCTCAAATCGAGGCCGAGAAGAAGGAAGGCGAGGAATGAAACTCGACGTGATCAAACTGGACGGCGGCACGGCCGGCTCGGTCGATCTGGGCGAAGACATCTTCGGCCTGGAACCGCGTGCGGACATCCTGCACCGCGTGGTCCGCTGGCAGCGCAACAAGCGCATGGCCGGCACGCACAAGGTCAAGACACGGTCGGAAACCAGCTATTCGACCAAGAAGATCTATCGCCAGAAGGGCACCGGTGGCGCTCGCCACGGTGACCGCAACGCGCCGATCTTCCGCAAGGGTGGCATCTACAAGGGCCCGACGCCGCGCAGCCATGCGCATGACCTGCCCAAGAAGGTGCGCGCGCTTGGCCTCAAGCACGCGCTCTCGGCCAAGGCCCGCGCCGGTGAGCTTGTGGTGATCGAGGATGCGTCGAGCGACGGCAAGACGAAGACGCTCGCGCGCCAGATCAAGGATCTGGGCTGGAAGCGCACGCTCATCATCGACGGCGCGCAGGTCAACGCCGAATTCGCCCGCGCGGCGGCCAATATCGAGGGTCTCGATGTGCTGCCGTCGATGGGTGCCAATGTCTATGACATCCTCCGCCGTGACACGCTCGTGCTCACCAGGGCGGCTGTCGAAGCTCTGGAGGCTCGTCTGAAATGAGCGCGAAACCCGAATATTACGATGTGATCCGCAAGCCGGTCATCACCGAGAAGGCAACGATGGCCTCGGAAAACGGCGCGGTCGTTTTCGAGGTCGCCATCGGTGCCAACAAGCCCCAGATCAAGGAGGCCGTAGAGGCGCTCTTCGGGGTCAAGGTGAAGGCGGTGAACACGACCATCACCAAGGGCAAGGAAAAGCGGTTCCGCGGCGTCAAGGGCGCCCGCAAGGACGTCAAGAAAGCCTATGTGATGCTCGAAGAGGGCAACACCATTGACGTGACCACGGGTCTCTAATAAGAGGCTTCATCTGCGCCGCCCCGGTCATTGCCGGGGCTGCGTGTTTTTCGGGGAATGGCGGGCATATGCGCGACACCCCGCGAGCCGGGCACCTTCGGGGGCCTATAACAGCGGTGGGCCTTACACCCACCCGATATAGCGGGCCCAAGGGCGCGCATTTGCAAACGGAAGACAGAAAGCATGGCACTCAAGTCGTATAAGCCGACGACGCCGGGCCAGCGCGGGCTGGTGCTGATCGACCGTTCGGAGCTTTGGAAAGGTCGTCCTGTCAAATCCCTCACCGAGGGCCTGACAAAACATGGCGGCCGGAACAACACCGGACGAATCACGATGCGTCGCAAGGGCGGCGGGGCGAAACGCCTTTACCGGATCGTTGATTTCAAGCGCACCAAGTTCGATATCGCGGCCACCGTCGAGCGGATCGAGTATGACCCGAACCGGACCGCGTTCATCGCGCTCATCAAGTATGAAGACGGCGAGCAGGCCTATATTCTTGCGCCGCAGCGCCTCGCCATCGGGGACAAGGTGATTGCAAGCGCCAAGGCCGATATCAAGCCCGGCAACGCGATGCCGTTCTCGGGGATGCCCATTGGCACGATCGTGCACAATATCGAGCTGAAGCCGGGCAAGGGCGGGCAGATCGCGCGCGCCGCCGGGGCCTATGCGCAATTCGTGGGCCGCGATGGCGGTTATGCGCAAATTCGGCTCAGCTCGGGCGAGCTTCGCCTCGTGCGTCAGGAATGCATGGCCACCGTCGGTGCCGTCAGCAACCCCGACAACTCAAACCAGAATTACGGCAAGGCGGGCCGGATGCGGCACAAGGGCATTCGCCCAAGTGTGCGCGGCGTCGTCATGAACCCGATCGACCACCCCCATGGCGGTGGCGAGGGTCGCACCTCGGGTGGCCGCCACCCGGTCACGCCCTGGGGCAAACCCACCAAGGGCGCGCGCACCCGCAACAAGAACAAGGCGTCGCAGAAGCTCATCCTGCGCTCGCGTCACGCCAAGAAGAAGGGCCGTTAACACATGAGCCGCTCTGTATGGAAAGGCCCCTTCGTCGATGCCTATGTCCTGAAAAAGGCCGAGGCAGCACGCGAATCGGGGCGCAATGACGTCATCAAGATCTGGTCGCGCCGCTCGACCATTCTGCCGCAATTCGTTGGTCTCACCTTTGGTGTGTATAACGGGCGCAAGCACGTTCCCGTCAACGTCTCCGAGGACATGATTGGCCAGAAGTTCGGGGAATACTCCCCCACCCGCACCTATTACGGGCACGCGGCGGACAAGAAAGCGAAGAGGAAATAAGCCATGGGCAAGGATAAGAATCCCCGCCGCGTGGCGGATAACGAGGCGATGGCCAAGCTGCGCATGTTGCGCACCAGCCCGCAAAAGCTCAACCTCGTCGCCGCGATGATCCGCGGCAAGAAAGTCGAGAAGGCATTGACCGATCTCACCTTTTCCAACAAGCGGATTGCGCAGGATGTCAAGAAATGCCTGCAATCGGCGATTGCCAACGCCGAGAACAATCACGGGCTTGACGTGGACGAGCTGATCGTCGCCGAGGCCTGGGTCGGCAAGAACCTTGTGCTCAAGCGGGGGCGCCCGCGCGCCCGCGGTCGCTTTGGCGCGCTGCGCAAGCCGTTTTCGGAACTCACGATCAAGCTGCGTGAAATCGAGGAGCAAGCCTGATGGGTAACAAAGTCAATCCGATCGGTATGCGCCTTCAGGTCAACCGCACCTGGGACAGCCGCTGGTATGCCGACACCAAGGATTACGGTGATCTCCTTCTCGAGGATCTCAAGATCCGCGATTTCATCAAGCAGGAGTGCAAGCAGGCCGGCGTGAGCCGCGTGATCATCGAGCGTCCGCACAAGAAGTGCCGCGTCACGATCCACACCGCGCGCCCCGGCGTCATCATCGGCAAGAAGGGCGCGGATATCGAGACGCTGCGCCGCAAGATCGCCAGGATGACCGCGAGCGAGCTTCACCTCAACATCGTCGAGGTGCGCAAGCCCGAGCTTGATGCAGCCCTTGTGGGCGAGAGCATCGCGCAACAGCTCGAGCGCCGGGTGTCGTTCCGCCGCGCCATGAAGCGCGCGGTGCAAAACGCCATGCGCATGGGGGCTCTTGGCATCCGGGTGAACGTCGCGGGCCGCCTTGGCGGGGCCGAGATCGCGCGGACCGAATGGTATCGCGAGGGTCGGGTGCCGCTGCACACGCTGCGCGCCGATATCGACTACGCCAATGTCGAAGCCACGACCGCTTACGGGATCATCGGCATCAAGGTGTGGATTTTCAAGGGCGAGATCATGGAGCACGATCCCGGTGCGCGTGATCGCAAGGCCCAGGAACTGCAGGATGGCCCGGCCCCCCGTGGTGCCGGCGGCCGTCGCTGAGGAGGAATGACAGATGCTTCAACCTAAGCGCACGAAATTCCGCAAGCAGTTCAAGGGCCGCATCAAGGGCGAGGCCAAGGGCGGCTCTGATCTGAACTTTGGCAGCTTTGGCCTCAAGGCGACCGAACCGGAGCGCGTCACCGCGCGCCAGATCGAGGCCGCGCGCCGCGCCATGACCCGGCACATGAAACGCCAGGGCCGCGTCTGGATCCGCATCTTCCCGGATGTGCCCGTTTCGGCCAAGCCGATCGAGGTTCGCATGGGCAAGGGCAAGGGCTCGGTGGATCGTTGGGTCTGCAAGGTCAAGCCCGGTCGCGTGATGTTCGAGATCGACGGCGTGGGTGAGGCGGTTGCCGTCGAGGCGCTGCGCCTTGCCGCGATGAAACTGCCGATCAAGACCCGTGTGGTGGTTCGCGAAGACTGGTGATTGTCGGGGTGACCCCAACCCTGCGGATTGGCCCCGTGCGAGCAATCGCGCGGGGTTTCTCGTTTTACAATGCCGCGCGCCCCATGCAGGCTCAGCCGCCAAGGATGGCATCCACCGCGCGCGCATAGCTGTCATGGCCCATCACCGCGCGATTTCCGGCGATCCCGTGATAATAGCTTTGCCCCGACGGGGTGGGCAGCCCGGCCCAGACCTTGGCGAGGTTGAGCCGGAAGTCCGCGCGCGTCATCTCGCCCCGGTGCACGGCCCCGAAGCCCGCATCCTCCAGCAGCATATCGGCAAGGCGGTCCTGCACCGCCGGGCTGAACCGCGTGCCGGGATCAAGCCCCGCGCGCGCCACCAGCCGCCGTAGCGTGGCGGGGATGATCTGGTAGCGCCCGATGGCATGGTGCTGCCCCGGCGTGGCGTCGATCCACTCGAAGATATCGCCCAGCGTCATCCGCGTCGGGCGGTGCGGCGGAGGGCGGCGCGCGCCGCCCTGCACCGCGTCATAGCCCGCAGGCCCCGCCTCTGCCCGCGCGATCAGATCGCGCAGGCGTGCCCGCACCGGCTCGCCGGCTGCGATCCCGTCGAGCGCCCCCCGATCCGGCAGCGCGGCAAACAGATCGCGCGCCTGCCTGTCCGCGAACAGGCCACCGCGCGGAGCAGCATTCAGCGCCACGAGTGGCGCGGCGGCGAGCCGGAGCATGGGGGGGGGATTGCCCCCCGTCCAGGCAAGCCCTGGCTCTGCCAGACCGGGCGCAGCGGTCGCGCAGAGCAGCCCCGCCGCCCCCAGAACCCGAATCACGATATGCCACACAGTCATGCACATGGCCCGAGACTGCCGCAAAACCGTTGAGAAACCCTTGCGCCTCGCCCGGAGTGCGATAAGAGGCAGGGCATGGCCAATATCCGCTCCCTCTTCGTGACCCGCCTCTACCGCGCGCGCCTTGGCGAGTACGGCCCCGCCATCGACGCCGAAGAGCTTGAGGCATCGTGCTATTCCATCGCCGAGGATGACGAGGCGGGCCAAGCCTGGTGCGAGGCCGAGGGCTATCCCGGCTATACCTCCTACGCCTCGCTCACCGATCTGCCCTGGCGGTTTCCTATCTTCGCCGATCTGGTCCGCGCGCTGGATGCGCATGTCGCGGCTTTCGCGGAGGATCTGGAATTCGATCTTGGCGACCAGTCGCTGCGGCTTGAGGATATCTGGATCAACATCCTGCCCGAGGGGGCGATGCATTCCAGCCATATCCATCCCCATTCGGTGATTTCCGGCACCACCTATGTGGCCATGCCCGAGGGCGCTTCGGCGCTCAAGCTCGAAGACCCGCGCTCGGCCCGGATGATGGCCGCGCCGCCGCGCCTGAAGGGTGCGCGCGAGGAGATGCGCGGCTTTGTCTATGTCAAGCCGCAGGTCGGCGATGTGCTCTTGTGGGAATCGTGGCTGCGCCACGAGGTGCCCATGAACATGTCCGAGGATGATCGCATCAGCGTGAGCTTCAACTACGCCTGGGGCGATTGAGGGGCAGGAGACGGCCATGGATCTGCGCGCGCTCGGCATGGGGCTGGCTTTTGCGGTGATGTGGTCCTCGGCTTTTACCTCGGCGCGGATCATCGTGGCGGCGGCACCGCCGCTGACGGCGCTGGGGCTGCGGTTCCTGATCTCGGGGCTTCTAGGCATCGCGATTGCGCGGATGCTGGGCCAAAGCTGGCGGCTGACGCGCGCGCAATGGCGCGCCACGATCATTTTCGGGGTGTGTCAGAACGCGCTTTATCTCGGGCTCAATTTCGTGGCGATGCAGACGATCGAGGCCTCGCTTGCCGCGATCATCGCCTCGACCATGCCGCTTCTGGTGGGTTTTTTCGCCTGGGCCTTCATGGGCGAGCGGCTGGGCAGGATCGGCATTCTTGGCCTTTTCGCGGGGCTTGGCGGCGTGGCGATCATCATGGGCGCGCGATTTCAGGGGGGCATGGACCTCTCCGGTGTGGCGCTCTGCGTGATCGGGGTGTTTGCGCTGGCTTTCGCCACGCTCTCGGTGCGCGGGGCTGCTTCGGGCGGCAATTTCCTGATGGTGGTGGGGTTGCAGATGATGGTGGGTGCGGCCATCGTCGGGCCGTTGGGGCTGATGATCGAGCCGTTTGACGTGGCATGGAGCTGGACGCTTGTCGCGGCCTTTCTCTATACCACGCTTATCCCCGGTCTTGCCGCCACGCTGGTCTGGTTCCTGCTGGTCGAGCGTATCGGCGCGACACGGGGCGCGACCTTCCATTTCCTCAACCCGTTCTTTGGCGTGGCCATCGCCGCCGTCTTTTTGGGCGAGGCGCTGCGGCTGTGGGATCTGATCGGCGTGCTGGTCATCATGGGCGGTATTCTGGCGGTGCAGCTTTCGCGGCAACGCGTGGTCTGAGAAATCGCGATCACCCGATGCGCCCGCGCGGCCCATCGCCCACCTGACCGCGATGCAGGAGCAGGTGATCGAGGATCACGCAGGCCATCATCGCCTCTCCCACCGGCACGGCGCGGATGCCGACGCAGGGATCGTGACGGCCCTTGGTGACAACCTCCGTAGGCTCGCCCTCCACCGTGACCGAGCGGCGCGGGGTCAGGATCGACGACGTGGGCTTGACCGCGAAACGCACCACGATCTCCTGTCCGGTCGAAATCCCGCCAAGGATGCCGCCGGCATGGTTCGAGGCAAATTCCGGGCCATTCTCACCCATGAAAATCTCGTCGGCATTCTGTGATCCGCGCAGGCGGGAGGCGGCCATGCCCTCGCCGATCTCGACGCCCTTAACGGCATTGATCGACATCATCGCGGCGGCCAGGTCGGTGTCGAGCTTGCCATAAATCGGCGCGCCAAGGCCCGCAGGCACGCCGCGCGCCACCACCTCGATCACGGCGCCGACCGAATCGTGGGTCTTGCGCAGCGATTGCAGATAGGCCTCCCATTCCGGCGCGGCCCCCGCATCGGGCAGCCAGAAATCATTGCCGTCGATGGCACCCCAATCAAAGCGGGCGCGGTCAAGCTCCAATTCTCCCATCGCGACCATATAGCCCTTGATCTCCAGCTCCGGCACAAGCGTCTTGAGCGCGGCACGCGCCACACCGCCCGCCGCCACCCGCGCCGCCGTCTCGCGCGCAGAGCTGCGCCCGCCGCCGCGTGGATCGCGCAGGCCGTATTTCAGGTGATAGGTGATATCGGCATGACCGGGGCGAAAGGTGCGGGCGATCTCGCCGTAATCGCGTGACCGCTGGTCGGTGTTCTCGATCATGAGCTGAATCGGCGTGCCGGTGCTCTGGCCCTCAAAAACGCCCGACAGGATACGCACCGCGTCCGGCTCCTGCCGCTGGGTCATGTTCTTGTTCTGGCCGGGGCGGCGCTTGTCGAGCCAGTGCTGCAACATCGCTTCGTCAAGCGCCACACCCGGCGGACAACCATCCACAGTCGCGCCAAGGGCGGGGCCGTGGCTCTCGCCCCAGGTGGTGAAGCGGAAAAGATGGCCGAAGGTGTTGAGGCTCATGGGCGGGCTCCTTTGCCGCTGATCTAGCCGTGTGCCACAACCGCCTCAAGCCGATATGACGTGCAGTCGCCGCAAACAGGCGATCTGGCGGGGGGAATCACGCCAGGCTGCGGCACGGGGCGGCGGATGGACGGATCAAAAACGACATGACCCATCCCAAGGACACGCTGCGCCCGATCATGCACAAGCCGGCCGGGGATACCCGCGCCGGCAAGGTGGAGCGGCGAATTCATCGCGCCATCCTCGACCTCCGGCACCTCCTTGGCGGCGGCTTGCGGCCTGCCTGAGCGTGACGCGCGGGCGTGACGCGCCATGCACGAAAGTAGCAGGCTCTTTGCCGAACCGGTCCTTGAGCCGCACAGCCGTCATTCGGGGCACGGCACGGCACGGCACGGCTGGAATTCGCGCGGTGCGCGGGCTATTGTCAATCTCCGCCGCGCCGCAAGGGATACCGCCAGAATGAGCCGCTTTTCCACCCCGATCGCCGAACAGATATGGTCGATGAAATACCGCTATGTCGCGGATGAGGGCGGCGATGCCAGCGTCGAGGATAGCTGGCGGCGAATCGCCCGCGCGCTGGCCGCCGTCGAGGCAGAGCCGGCGCAGTGGGAGGCGCGATTCTACGACGCGCTGGAGGATTTCAAGTTCCTGCCCGCGGGCCGGATCACGGCGGGCGCAGGCACCGGGCGCAAGGTCACGCTCTTCAACTGTTTCGTCATGGGCACGATTCCCGATGACATGGGCGGGATTTTCGATGCCCTGCGCGAGGCGGCGCTGACCATGCAGCAGGGCGGCGGGATCGGCTATGATTTCTCGACCATCCGGCCCAGGGGCGCGGCGGTGCATGGCGTTTCGGCGGATGCCAGCGGGCCGCTGTCGTTCATGGATGTCTGGGACGCGATGTGCCGCACGATCATGAGCGCCGGCAGCAGGCGCGGCGCGATGATGGCCACGATGCGGTGCGATCACCCCGATATCGAGGATTTCATCGCCGCCAAATCCGATGTTGCGCGGTTGCGCATGTTCAACCTGTCGGTGCTGGTCACCGATGCCTTCATGGACGTGGTCAAGGCGGATGGCCCGTGGGAACTGATCTTCGGCGACAAGGTCTATCGCACGCTGCCCGCGCGCGACCTGTGGAACCGGATCATGCGGGCGACCTATGATTATGCCGAGCCGGGGGTGATCTTCATCGACCGGATCAATCAGGCCAACAACCTGAATTACATCGAAAATATCGCGGCCACCAACCCTTGCGTCACCGCCGGGACCTGGGTCACCACCGACGAGGGTGCGCGACAGGTGCGCGACCTGATCGGCCGCTCGTTTCGCGCGCTTGTCGATGGCAAGGCGTATGACACCGGGCCGGACGGCTTCTTCTCCACCGGAGTGAAGCCCGTGCTGCGCCTCGCCACGGCTTGCGGGCGCAGCCTGCGACTGACTGCCGATCACCGCGTGCGCAAAGTCACACAGAAAACCCGCTGGCGGATCGAGAGCGATTGGGTCGCGGCAGGCGATCTGCGCCCCGGTGACGAGGTCATGTTGCACAATCACCGGCCTGCGGCAGCGGTCGTGCAGCCCGATGACGCGCTCGGGTATCTGCTGGGGATGCTGATAGGCGATGGTGTGATCCGGGCCGACAAGACGCTCGTTTCGGTCTGGCCGCGGGCCGCTTGTGCCAATGGCACGCCCCCGCCGACCCCGGTCATGGAGCATGTCGAGACATTGCTGCGCACCCTCCCGCACCGTGCTGATTTTTCCGGATGGCAGGAGGTTCCGGGCCGGGGCGAGTATCGCATCGGCACCGCCGCGCTCACCGCGCTCGCACGCGCCTACGGGCTGCGCCAGGGGCACAAGACCCTGACCCCCGAAATCGAGGCCGCAGCGCCCGGATTTTGTGCCGCGGTGCTGCGCGGGCTGTTCGATGCCGACGGATCGGTGCAGGGCAGCCAGGCCAAGGGCGTCTCGGTGCGGCTTGCGCAGAGCGATGCAGGTCTTCTCGAGACGGCGCAGCGGATGCTTGCCCGGCTTGGAGTTCAGTCATCCCTCTACCGCGATCGCCGCGCAGCGGGCGCGCGCATCCTGCCGGATGGCAAGGGCGGGCAGCGCGCCTATCCGACCAGTGCGCAGCACGAATTGGTGATCGCCGGAGACAACCTGCCGGTCTACGCCGACAAGATCGGCTTTGCCGATCTGGAAAAAGCGCGGCGGCTCGAGGGGGCGCTCAGCGGCTATCGCCGCACTCTGAACCGCGAGCGGTTCACGGCAGTCGTGGCCGGGGTGGCCGAGGATGGCGAGGCCGAGGTCTTTGACGTGTCGGTGCCCGGCGTCAATGCGTTTGATGCCAATGGCCTGGTCGTCCACAATTGCGGAGAGCAGCCGCTCCCCCCCTATGGCGCCTGTCTTCTCGGCTCGATCAACCTTGCGAAACTGGTGCTCGATCCGTTCGGGCCGCGCGCCCGGCTTGATGCGGCGGCGCTCAAGGATCTGGTGCGCGTTGCCGTGCGGATGATGGATAACGTCGTGGACGTGTCGCGATTTCCGCTCGCGGCGCAGGCCGAGGAGGCGCGCAACAAGCGCCGCATCGGGCTGGGCGTGACCGGGCTTGCCGATGCGCTCTTGATGCTGGGGCTGCGCTATGGCTCTGACAAGGCGGTGCGGCAAACGGAAATCTGGATGCACAAGATCGCCGTCGCGGCCTATCTCGCAAGCGTCGATCTGGCGCGCGAAAAGGGGGCGTTCCCGCTCTTTGACGCCGAGAAATTCCTCGCCTCGGGCAATATGGCCAACATGGACGAAAACGTGCGCGAGGCGATCCGCACCTACGGCATTCGCAACGCGCTTCTCACCAGCGTCGCGCCCACCGGGACGATCAGCCTTTACGCGGGCAATGTCAGCAGCGGGATCGAGCCGGTCTTTGCCCATGCCTATACCCGCAAGGTGTTGCAAAAGGACGGCTCGCGCAGCGAGGAAGAGGTGGTGGATTACGCGGTGCGGATGTGGCGCGAGATGTTCGACGATGCGGCCCTGCCCGAATACTTCGTGACGGCGCAGGATCTCGCCCCCGAGGACCATGTCAGGATGCAGGCGGCAGCGCAGAAATGGGTGGATAGCAGCATTTCCAAAACCATCAACTGCCCTGCCGATATTTCCTTCGAGGCGTTCAAGGATGTCTACATGCAGGCCTGGGAGATGGGCTGCAAGGGCTGCACCACCTACCGGCCCAACGAGGTGACGGGATCGGTGCTGAGCGTGAGCGAGAGCGCCGACAAGGTGCCGGGAGAGGCTCCGGATCGGGCGCGTGGCGACTTCCCCGCCGAGGGCGGCGAAGTCGTCTACATGTCCGAGCCGCTTGATCGGCCATCTGAGCTGGAAGGCGCGACCTACAAGCTCAAATGGCCCGACAGCAACCATGCGATCTATGTTACCGTGAACGACATCGTGCTGAACGGGCACCGGCGGCCCTTCGAGGTATTCATCAATTCCAAGAACATGGAGCATTACGCATGGACGGTGGCGCTCACGCGGATGATCTCGGCGGTGTTCCGGCGCGGCGGCGATGTGAGCTTTGTGGTGGAGGAGTTGAAGGCCGTGTTCGACCCGCGTGGCGGCGCGTGGATGGAGGGCAAATACGTCCCCTCTATCCTCGCGGCAATCGGCGGGGTGCTGGAACGGCATATGGTCGCGATCGGCTTTCTCGAAGGCGAGGGGCTGGGTCTCAAGGAAGACCCGCACACACAGATGACGGGCGGCACCGCCCCCCGAGGCCCGGCCTGTCCCGCCTGCGGCAGCTATGACCTGCGCATGATCGAAGGCTGCAAGACCTGCGCCGCCTGCGGCCACAGCAAATGCGCCTGAACCGCGCACACGGGAACTTTTGTAAAGACAGGCAATTTTCAGCCTTTTTGGCCAAAATCCCTGTGCCTTTTGGGGTCTTTTTTTGCCTCTGTCGTGTAACCCTCTGAAAACATGAGAAACGCAAAACGCCGCCCTACCGGGGCGGCGTTTCCGTGTATCGATCCGAAAGCCCGCCGACGGACAGGCCATCCTCGGCCTTGCCCCGGCCGTCACCCCCGGGGAAATGGCAACACCGCCCCGGTGGGGGCGGTGCTTCAGTCAGGAACCATGATGGTGATCAGACTGGCATTTGGTATGCGACGGCTATGCCCCATTGAGTTTCCGCTTGCGCGTTGCCGTGATGGTGCGGAGCGGAGGGCTGTCGGTAGCTCGTCAGGGATTACGAGACGAGGTCCTCATGAACCATCGGCCTGCTGGGCATAGGCCCATGGCATCAGGGCGTCGATGTCTCGATCGAGGTGGCC
>DISF01000055.1 GCA_002421985.1 Roseovarius sp. UBA6217
TTGTCCTGCACGAAATCGACATCAAACCCCGCCTCGGCCATGCGCGCGCGATTCCACGACTCGGAGAAAAAACCGCGGCCGTCACCGAACCGCGCTGGGGTCAGCACCACAAGGCCGCTGAGCGGGGTCTGTTCGATCTTCATGCGGGTTCCATCACGCAGTTTGCCAACGCGCGCAGCATTTCAGAACTTGGAGCAAGTGACAATCGCGATGACACGTCGCTTTAAAAGAAAGGCAAAATCACAGGGAGCGCAGGCTTTTTCAAAGGTTCTGGTGTACAACACAACGCATCACGCCCGCGCGCACTACAGAATGTTGATTACAAATGCACAAATCAACAGTATGTTGATCGACCCTTGAAAGGAAACTTGCAAGCTAGGGCAGAGTTTTATAGGTTTTCCGTGAAATCTATAAACTTGGCACACCAAATCCAAACAGGCTATAAAGTGCAAAATTCTGACTTCGAGACATCGCCAAGCGGCCAACTCGTCCCCACGCTATACGGGCAACTGGCGTTCATGCCCAACCCGTTGCCCCCCACGCTCGACCTTGGCAAGCTGGCCTTGCGCCTTGGCGAGGCCGGCCAAAAGCTGGGTGAGTTGAAAGGGGCCTGTCGCCGTCTGATCAACCCTTATATCCTCATCCGTCCCTTGCAGCGACTGGAGGCGCAGACATCTTCAGCAATGGAAGATACCCACACAACCGCCGATGAACTGGTCATGACCGAGGCCGGAATCGATCAGGCTCCAAGCCATGAGGCGCGCGAGGTCAGCAATTATATAAAGGCTCTGGCGCATTCGGTCAGCGCGCTCAAAACCCTGCCGATATCCGGGCGGCTGCTCAAACAGGCGCATGAAAAGTTGCTCAAGGATGTGGCTCGCGACCGCGGGGCCGACAAGCAGCCCGGTGAATATGCACGTGACCAGAACATGATCGGGGCGCGCCTGCTGCGCGACCCGGCAGAGCGGTTGGCCAGCGCACGATTCATCCCGCCGCCCCCTGCCCGGAAACAAGAGGCGATGGCCGCGCTCGAAGCCTATATCAACCGCGAAAATGCGCCTTCGGCGGGATTCCTCATTGACCTGGCCCTCGTTCATTATCAGTTCGAGACGATACACCCCTTTGCCGATGGCAATGGCCGCATCGGGCGAATGTTGCTGTCGCTGATGCCTGTCGCCGCAGGAATTCTGGAGATGCCGGTTCTATACATGAGTCCCGAACTGGAAGATCGCAAAGCCGACTACATCGACCTGATGTATGGGGTGTCGTCACGCGGCAACTGGGAAGACTGGATCGCCTTCTTTCTCGACACGCTTTGCCGAAGCTGCGAGCGCACGACGCGCACGATTGACCAGGTTCTTGAACTGCATGAACGCTATCACCGCGAGGCGCAGGCGATATCGCGCAGCAACAACATCGGGCGTCTGGTCGATATGCTCTTCGAAACCCCCGCCGTCCGGGTCAGCGACGTTGTTGCGCGGGTCGGGATCACGGATGCCGCAGCGCGAAACCTGCTGCGGCAACTCACGGAAATCGGCATCCTGCGCGAGGCCAAGATCTATTATCCCACGGCTTGGATTGCCGCAGAACTGATTGAGGTCTCGCGCCCTTGACGCCTCGCCCGGTGCCTCAAACGTGCCGGTCGACCATCATTTTCTTGATCTCGGCGATGGCCTTGGNNGCTCGCCGGTGGCCTCGTCGCGGCTGTCGATGATCCAGCGATAGGCGTGCAGGAGCGCGGCGGGGCCGAGATATTTGTCGCCATTCCACCAATAGGACGGGCAGGAGGTGGAGCAGGACGCGCACATCACGCATTCATAAAGCCCGTCGAGTTTCTCGCGGTCCTCGATCGACTGCCGCCACTCTTTCGCCGGGCGGTTGGTCTTGGTCTCGAGCCAGGGCATGATGCTGGCGTGCTGCGCGTAGAAATGCGTGAGGTCCGGGATGAGATCCTTGACCACCGGCATATGCGGCAGCGGGTAGATTTTCACATCGCCCTTGATCTCGTCCATGCCGTAGATGCAGGCGAGCGTGTTGATCCCGTCGATATTCATCGCACACGACCCGCAAATCCCCTCGCGGCAGGAGCGGCGGAAGGTCAGCGTCGGATCGATTTTCGTCTTGATATATATGAGCGCATCGAGAACCATCGGCCCGCAATCATCGAGATCGACGAAATAGGTGTCCACGCGCGGGTTTTTCCCGTCATCTGGGTTCCACCGATAAATCTGGAACTTGCGCGTGTTTTTGGCCCCCTCGGGCCTGGGCCACGTCTTGCCGGTGGTGATACGCGAATTCTTGGGCAGGGTGAGTTGAACCATGACTTAACACTCCCTCATGTGGGCGATGGTGATCCGGGGCAAGCCGAAGGCGGGCACGGGGTGAATAGCTTTGCGCATTGCCTCAGTCCTGCTTGATACAATATGTCGAGCCGCCAAAGATAGCCGGGGCGTGTCGCGGGCAGGCACGATAGGTTTTCTGTTGTGTCTGCTGCGCCCCCGACGCAAAGCGGGGCGTCGCTGCCCGGCCCAGTCTTTCGTCGGCGCATTCGTTGACCCGGTCGGTTTGCGCGGGCGAGAGATTCGCACCGGGAAGGATCCAGATGACCGTCTGCCCGCCGGGCGGCAATTCCGGCCATTGCGCAGCAAAACGCGCAGGGCCGCGCAGCCCCATCTCGTATCGGCAATCGAGAATGGCGGCGCGCTGCTCCTGAACGGGAATATACCGGTCGGGGCTGGCCACGGCGATCGTGGGGGCGGTGACACTCAGACAGGCGAAAAGGGCGGGGATCAAAACCGCCCTTCGAGACACGAGCATCAGAACGTCCTTTCCTTCGGCGCGATCTTCTTGAGGCTGATGCCGCCCTCGGATTCTGGGGTGAGCGGGGCCTCGATGATCGGGCGATAGCTGAGATCGACATCGGTCGCACCGATCCGCGCGATGGTGTGGACGCGCCAGTTCTTGTCGTCGCGCTTGGGGTGATCTTCCGAGGCGTGGGCACCGCGGCTTTCCTTGCGCGCCTCGGCACCCACGATCGTGGCGAGTGCGCAGGGCATCAGGTTGGTCAGTTCCAGCGTCTCCATCAGGTCGGTGTTCCAGATCAGTGACCGGTCGGTGACGTTCAGGTCGGCCAGTTTCGGGGCGACCTTCTTCATCTTCTCGACCCCTTCGGCAAGGGACTTGTCGGTGCGGAACACGGCAGCGTAATCCTGCATGGTCTTTTGCATCTCAAGCCGCAACTCGGGCGTAGGGATGGCACCCTTGGCATGGCGCAGCCCGTCGAAGCGATCCAGCGCCTTCTCGACCTCGGCCTTGTTGGTGGCGGGCACGGCCGTTTCGGGATCGACCACCTTGCCCGCACGGATCGCCGCCGCGCGACCGAACACCACAAGGTCAATGAGCGAGTTGGAGCCAAGCCGGTTCGCGCCATGCACCGAGGCGCAGGCAGCCTCGCCCACGGCCATCAGGCCGGGCACCACGGCGTTGGGGTCGTCCTTGGTGGGGTTCAGCACCTCGCCCCAGTAATTCGTGGGGATGCCGCCCATGTTGTAATGCACCGTGGGCAGAACCGGGATCGGCTCCTTGGTGACATCGACACCGGCAAAGATCTTGGCCGTCTCGGAAATCCCCGGCAGCCGCAGCTTGAGCGCCTCGGGCGGCAGGTGCGACAGGTTGAGGTGGATGTGATCCTTGTTCGGCCCAACCCCGCGCCCCTCGCGGATTTCCATGGTCATGCAGCGGCTGACATAGTCGCGCGGGGCCAGATCCTTGTAGTTGGGCGCATAGCGCTCCATGAAGCGCTCGCCCTCGGAATTGCTCAGATAGCCGCCCTCGCCGCGCGCGCCCTCGGTGATCAGCATCCCCGGACCGAACACGCCGGTGGGGTGGAACTGCACGAATTCCATATCCTGAAGCGGCAGACCCGCGCGCGCCACCATGCCGTTGCCGTCGCCGGTGCAGGTATGCGCCGAGGTGCAGTTGAAATAGGCGCGCCCATAGCCGCCGGTGGCCAGCACGACCATCTTGGCGTTAAATACGTGGATCGTGCCGTCATCGAGCTTCCAGCAGACGACGCCGGTGCAGGCACCATCGGTCATGATGAGATCAATGGCGAAATACTCGATATAGAACTCGGCCTTTTGCTTGAGGCTCTGCCCATAGAGCGTGTGCAGGATCGCGTGGCCGGTGCGATCGGCGGCGGCGCAGGTGCGCTGCACCGGCGGGCCGTCGCCAAATTCGGTGGTGTGCCCGCCAAAGGGGCGCTGATAGATCTTGCCCTCCTCGGTGCGCGAGAACGGCACGCCGTAATGCTCCAGCTCATAGACTGCCTTGGGGGCCTCGCGCGCAAGATATTCCATCGCGTCGGTATCGCCGAGCCAGTCGCTGCCCTTCACGGTGTCGAACATGTGCCATTGCCAGTTGTCGGGGCCCATGTTGCCAAGGCTTGCCGCGATGCCGCCCTGCGCGGCGACGGTGTGCGAGCGGGTCGGAAACACCTTGGTCACGCAGGCCGTGCGCAACCCCTGTTCGGCCATGCCCAGCGTCGCGCGCAGACCCGCGCCGCCCGCGCCCACAACCACGACGTCATAATCATGCGTCTCGTATTCGTATGCAGCCATTTGTTCAGGTCCTCACAGCGCGATCTTGGCAAGAGCGAAAAGCCCGGTGGCAATCAGCCCGTAACTCAGGATGGTGGTAAACATGATCAGCGCGCGCCGCGTGCTGCCGTGGCTGTAATCCTCGATCATGGTCTGTGCGCCGGCCGCGAAATGGCGCAGCCCGAAAAAGATCACGAGCCCGGTCAGGATCGCCAGAAAGGGATGTGCGAAGGCATCGAGCACCTCGGCCCGGCTTCCGCCCAGCGTGCGCCCGAAGGCCACGAGAAACACCGGGATGATAAGCGCAAGGCCCACGCCCGACAGTTTCATATACCAGAAATGCTCGGTCCCGGAGCCTGCCGCGCCCTTGCCCTCGGCGCGTTTGCGTGCGGTGAGATAGCGCATGTGTTTCTCCTCAGACCAGAAGCAGTGTGATGACGGTGAGCACGACCGAGCCGATGATACAGCCCCAGCCGAGCCGCTCTGCCGTCTCTATATCGAGACCCTTGCCCGCGTCGAAGTAAAGATGCCGCAACCCGGCGAGGTAATGATACCACATCGCCCAGAGCGACAATGTCAGCACCAGATCACCGAACCACGAGGTCAGAACCGCGTCGGCGGTCGCGAAATAGCTGTCGGATGTCGCGGCGGCGAGCAGCCACCACACGATCAGCACCGCCGCCACGATGAGCGCGTTGCCGGTGATCCGCGTCAGGATCGACGTGATCGAGGTGAGTTGCGGGCGATAGATTTGCAGATGCGGGGAAAGCGGGCGTTCAACCTCTGTGGTTTCGGCCATAAGGAACCTCCTTGATGATCGGCGACGGCACGGGGCCTGCACTGTCTGCCCCCGTTTTGCCGGGTTTTGCCGCGCCTGTCACCTGTTACGAGACAGATTTAAGCCGATGCGGACGATTCGCCGCAAAAAATGCAGGTTTGTGATCACGTAAAATGTCGTGTGATCACAACATGAGGGGTGATCGGGGGCGACTCATCGCGCGCACCCGCCTCCTGCGCTGTCACGCATCGTCACGCGACCGCAACCATCGCCCCTGCTTGCACAATCATGTGATCACAAACGTGCCGCCCCTACGCGCCGCGCTGCTCCAGCGCCTCGATCCGGGCCTTGAGCGCCTCGTTTTCCTCGCGCGCCTTCTGCGCCATCGCGCGCACGGCGTCGAATTCCTCGCGGGTCACGAAATCGCGATCCGCCAGCCAGCGGTCTATCAGCGATTTCATCGCCGTCTCGGCCTCGGCCCGCGCGCCCTGCGCCACGCCCATCGCGTTGGTCATCAACTGGCTCAGATCGTCGAGCACCTTGTTTCGCGTCTGCATCGCTTGCCTCCGGCGTTACCTGTTCCCGTTATATGGCCCCAGGACCGCCGATCACAAGGTTGACTTTCCCCGCGCCCGAGAGGCACAGAGATGCACATGAATGCCGCCATCCCCTTTCCCGATATCGCGCCCGAGATCGTGTCGATCACGCTATTCGGCATGGAATTCGCGCTGCGCTGGTATGCGCTGGCCTATATCGCGGGGATCGTGATCGGCTGGCGGATCGTGGTCGCCGCTGTCCGGCGCCCGGCCCTCTGGCCCGGCGAGCGCGCACCGATGACGCCAAGCGATGTGGAAGACCTGCTCACCTGGGTGATCCTCGGGGTGATCCTCGGCGGGCGGCTGGGCTATGTGCTGTTTTATCAGCCGGGTTATTATCTCTCGAATCCGGGCCAGATATTGCAGGTCTGGCAGGGGGGAATGGCGTTTCACGGCGGCCTTCTGGGGGTCATTCTGGCGGTGATCCTGTTTTCGCGCGCGCGCGGCATCAACCGGGTGTCGGTGGCGGATGCGCTCTGCATGGTGACGCCGGTGGGCCTGCTGCTGGGGCGGGTCGCGAATTTCATCAATGCCGAACTGTGGGGGCGGCCCACCGATCTGCCCTGGGGCGTGATCTTTCCGGGGCACGCGGCGCAGGATTGCGCGGGCGTGGTGGCGGGGATGTGCGCGCGCCACCCCTCGCAACTCTACGAGGCGGCGCTTGAGGGGCTGATCCTCGGCGCGATCCTTCTGTGGCTGGGCTGGCGGCGCGGCGCGCTGCGCCTGCCCGGCACGCTCACCGGCGTGTTCTTTGCAGGCTACGGCACCGCGCGGTTCCTGGTGGAATTCGTGCGCCAGCCCGATGCGCAATTCGTCGCGCCCGGCAATCCGCTGGGGCTGGCCTTTCACATCAACGGCTATGGTCTGACCATGGGTCAAACGCTGTCGCTGCCGATGATCGCCTTCGGGCTGGGGATGATCCTGTGGGCCCGGCGGCGGGCGCGGGCGCAGGCCCGGACCGCATGACGCCGCTGGGCGCAATTTTTGCCCGCCAGATCGCGGCCACCGGGCCGATGAGCCTCGCGGATTACATGGCCGCCTGCCTGATGCATCCCGAGCACGGCTATTACGCCACCCGCGATCCGTTCGGGGCGCGGGGCGATTTCGTCACCGCTCCGGAAATCAGCCAGATGTTCGGAGAGCTGACCGGCCTCGCCCTCGCGCAATGCTGGCTCGATCAGGGCGCGCCCGCGCCGTTCCTGCTGGCAGAGCCTGGCCCCGGTCGCGGCACGCTCATGGCCGATCTGCTGCGCGCCACACGGGGAGTGCCGGGGTTTCACGACGCGCTGCGGCTCCACCTTGTCGAGGCCTCACCCGCCTTGCGCAAAGTGCAGGCGCGGACCATCGGGCGCGATGATATCACCTGGCATGACAGCGTCGAGACGCTGCCCTCCGGCCCGCTATACCTCATCGCCAACGAGTTCTTTGACGCGCTGCCGATCCGGCAATTCCAGCGCAGCGAGACCGGTTGGCGCGAGCGCATGGTGGGCGCGGATGCGGCGGGCCTTGCGCCCGGCCTTGGCCCCGAGGGTGCGCGCGCCGACCTGGATCACCGCCTAGGCGATACGCGCCCCGGCGATATTGTCGAGACCTGCGCGCCCGCCACCGCCATCGCCGCCGATATCGGCGCGCGCATCGCTGCGCATGGCGGTGCCGCGCTTATCGTCGATTATGGCGGCTGGCGCTCGCTGGGCGACACGTTTCAGGCGGTCGCAGACCACGCGCCGACCGACCCGTTCGCCGCGCCGGGCTTGGCCGATCTCACCGCGCATGTGGATTTCGAGGCGCTGGCCCGCGCCGCAGCCCCCGCCGCGCATACCCGCCTTTGCCCGCAGGGCGCGTTCCTCGCGCGGCTCGGGATCGCGGCGCGCGCCGAGGCGCTGGCCCGTGGCCTCTCGGGCGCGGCGCTCGAGGCGCATGTCGCCGCAACTCACCGCTTGACCGGGGCGGATGAAATGGGGACGCTCTTCAAGGTGCTGGGCCTCTACCCGCCCGGTGCCGCCCCGCCACCCGGATTGGAGCCATGACGCTCGAAATCATCACCGCCGACGCGCTTGCCCCCCTGCGCCACGGGTTCTTTACCCGGCGGGGCGGAGCGTCTTCGGGCGTGTTCTCGGGATTGAATTGCGGGCCGGGCTCGTTGGATCAGGCCGAGATCGTGACCATCAACCGCGCCCGCGTGGCCGAGGCGATGCAGGTGGCCGCCGATCACCTTGTCACCGTGCATCAGGTGCATTCCGCCGATGTCGCGCGGGTTGCCGCGCCGCTTGATGCGCGCCCGCGCGCCGATGCCCTCGTGACCGCGACACCCGGCCTGGCGCTGGCGATCCTCACCGCCGATTGCCAGCCTGTGTTGTTCGCCGACCCGGAAGCAGGCGTGATCGGGGCCGCCCATGCCGGCTGGCGCGGGGCGCGCGATGGCGTGCTCGAGGCGACGATCGAGGCGATGGAGGCGCTCGGGGCCGCGCGCGCGCGCATCGCGGCGGTGATCGGCCCGTCGATCAGCCAGCGCAATTACGAGGTCGGCCCAGAGCTGCTCGAGGATTTCCTTGCCGACGATCCCGAGAGCGCGCGGTTTTTCGCCAATGGCAAGGATGGCCGCTATCAGTTCGACCTGCCGGGCTATGGGCTGTGGCGGCTGCGGCGGGCGGGCGTGGGCCATGCGGAATGGACCCGCCATTGCACCTATGCCGACCCGGCGCGATTTTATTCCTATCGCCGCGCCACCCACGAGGGGGCGGCGGATTACGGCCGCCTCATCTCGGCAATCCGGCTCTGATCGCCCCGAACGAGCGGAGTCAGGCCCGGCTCCGGGCGATCAAACGCGCGTTCGACCAGGTAAAGGCCCGCCACAGGCCGCGCCGCGCCCCACTTCCCCCGACCCGCCCGGTCTGCCATATTGCCGCCCAACCCATAAAGGCAAATGAGCAGCGGCATGAATGATCTTCTCTCGCCCACCCCGAAATCGGAGTATAACGCCTCCTCCATCCAGGTGCTCGAGGATATGGAGCATGTCCGCCTGCGCCCCGGCATGTATATCGGCGGCAAGGATGATCGCGCGCTCCATCACATGGTGGCCGAGATCATCGACAACTCGATGGACGAGGCGGTGGCGGGCCATGCCACATGGATCGAGGTGGAACTGCACGCAAACGGCCATGTCAGCGTGCGCGACAACGGGCGCGGCATCCCCGTCGATCCTCACCCCAAGGATCCGAGCAAATCCGCGTTGGAGATCATCTTCTGCACGCTCAACGCGGGTGGCAAGTTCTCGGGCGACAGCTATCAGACATCGGGCGGGTTGCACGGTGTCGGCTCCTCGGTCGTCAACGCGCTTTCGGATCATCTTCGGGTCGAAGTCGCACGCAACCGCGAGCTTTACATGATGGAATTCTCGCGCGGCGTGCCGCAGGCACCGCTGGCGCGGATCGGCGCCGCCCCCAACCGGCGCGGCACCTCTGTGACGTTCCATCCCGATCCCGAGATTTTCGGCTCGCTCACGCTCAAGCCCGCGCGGCTCTTCAAGATGGCGCGGTCCAAGGCCTATCTCTTTTCCGGTGTTGAAATCCGCTGGAAGACCGAGATCAGGGATGGCGAGACGCCGCAGGAAGCCACGTTCAAATTCCCCGGCGGCCTTGCCGATTACCTGGCCGAGACCTTGGGCGGGGCCACCACCTATGCCGAGCGCCCCTTTGCCGGGTCGGTCGATTTCCGCGACAAGTTCAACGTGCCCGGCAAGGTGGAATGGGCGATCAACTGGACGCCCGCGCGCGACGGATTCCTGCAATCCTATTGCAACACCGTGCCCACGCCTGAGGGCGGCACCCACGAGGCCGGATTCTGGGCCGCGATCCTCAAGGGGATCAAGGGCTATGGCGAGTTGTCAAATAACCGCAAGGCCGCGCAGATCACCCGCGAAGACCTGATCTCGGGCGGCTGCGCGCTGGTCTCGTGCTTTATCCGCGAGCCTGAATTCGTCGGCCAGACCAAGGACCGGCTGGCCACGACCGAGGCCGCGCGCATGGTCGAGGGCGCGGTGCGCGACCATTTCGACAACTGGCTGGCGGCCGATACGAAATCGGCGGGCGCGATCCTCGATTTTCTGGTGCTGCGCGCCGAGGAACGGCTGCGACGGCGGCAGGAGAAAGAGACCGCCCGCAAGACCGCCACCAAGAAACTGCGCCTGCCCGGCAAGCTGGTGGATTGCACCGCGAACAACCGCGCGGGCACGGAGCTTTTCATCGTCGAGGGCGATTCTGCGGGCGGCTCGGCCAAGATGGCGCGCGATCGCAAGATGCAGGCGCTCTTGCCGCTGCGGGGCAAGATATTGAACGTGCTGGGGGCGGCGTCCTCGAAACTCGGCAGCAATCAGGAGATCAGCGACCTGACACAGGCGCTTGGCGTCGGGCTGGGGACAAAATTCAACCTCGACGATCTGCGCTATGACAAGATCATCATCATGACCGATGCCGATGTCGACGGCGCGCATATCGCGGCACTCTTGATGACCTTCTTCTTCACCCAGATGCGCCCGATGATCGACGCAGGCCATCTCTATCTCGCCTGCCCGCCGCTCTATCGGCTGACCCAGGGGGCCAAGCGCGTCTATTGCCTCGACGAGGCCGAGCGCGATCTCTGGCTGGAAAAGGGGCTGGGCGGCAAAGGCAAGATCGACGTCTCGCGCTTCAAGGGCCTGGGCGAAATGGACGCCAAGGATCTGAAAGAGACGACCATGGACCCCGCCTCGCGCAAACTCATCCGCGTGACGATAGACGAGGATGAGCCGGGAGAGACCGGCGATCTGGTGGAGCGGTTGATGGGCAAGAAACCGGAATTGCGGTTCCAGTATATCTCGGAGAACGCGCGGTTTGTGGAGGAGTTGGATGTTTGAGGGTATGACGCGTGGAATTTTTTTTCTGTTGGCCTTAGCTTTTTTCCTTGTGAGTGCTTTGGTCTGGCACGCCTTCGATGAACTTGAACCAAGTGAATACATACCGCTCCTGATCGCTGTTTTATCGGCGTTCATCGGTTTGACAGGCGTTATTATTACTCAGGCTAGGCTGAAATTGGTGTCGATAGAAGACGCCCATAGACTCACAAAAGCAGATATTTATTTTGACTTCGTCAACCTTGTACAAAATGCAATGATGGCTCAAAAACCAGAATTCGCAGATCAAGCGAAAACCAACGATGACATGGCTAAAAGCATGATTGACTTCAAATCAAAATGCTTGCTTTGGGGTTCTGAAGAAGTGCTTATGGCTGTCTCCAATTTTCAAACAATCTCAAAGACAAAAAGTGACCCTAAAAATGTTTTGCGGTCAGTCGAAGGCCTTTATCGGGCCATGAGAAAAGATATTGGCCTGCGCAACTCTGCTCTTCCAAAAGACTTTTTTGCAAAATGGCCATTGTCTGATCCATCTGAATTTGACCGGCTGTAGGATTGAGCAGACGTAGGATATATGTTCCATCCCGGATGATCACATT